>NZ_NKUH01000033.1:0-17819 GCF_009192895.1 Xanthomonas sp. LMG 12460
GGAGAGGGGTTGGGGTGAGGGCCCGGCGCGAAGCGACTCGCGATGTTCGGGTGCGCGAGGCTGCGCCCGTACCCTCATCCGGCCCTACGGGCCATCTTCTCCCGGTGGGAGAAGGGAGCGGCTAGCCCCTCTCCCCTCCGGGAGAGGGGTTGGGGTGAGGGTCCGGCGCGAAGCGACCCGCGATGTTCGGGTGCACAAGGCTGTGCCCGAAAGCGCCGCCTGCCCGCATCCGGCACAATGCCCGGCACATGCCTGCCCCGTCCGCGCCCGATTTCCGGCTGTATCCGTCCAACGCGCTGGATACCCTGGCCGCCCTGCTCGCCGAAGAACTGCGCCGGCCGCCGCCGGGGCAGCCCTTGCTGGCGCCGGAGGTGGTGCTGATCCCGCAGGTGGCGATGCGGCGCTGGCTGCAGTCGACCCTGGCCGCAGTGCACGGGGTGGCGGCGAACCTGGAATTCCTCACCCCCGGCGAGTTCGTTGCGCGCGCGCTGGAGCGCAATCTCGGCGCGGCGGCCGACGATCTCGACATGGCGACCATGCATTGGCGCCTGTACGCGGCGCTGCAGGGCGACCTGGGCAGCGATGCGGCGCTGGCGCCGTTGGCCGGCTATCTGGCCGACGGCGATGCGCTCAAGCCGTGGAGCCTGGCCGGCGAGCTGAGCAACGTGTTCGAGAAGTACCAGGCCTGGCGCCGCGACTGGCTGCTGCGCTGGGAAGGCGGCGCCGACCCGGACGATCCACAGGCGCGGCTGTGGCGGCGCATCGCCACGGGCCGCGCCTACCGCGCACGCCGCATCGGCCAGTACCTGGACCGCTACGCGCGCCCTGACGGGCCGCTGCCGCAGGGCCTGCCGCGGCGCCTGTTCGCCTTCGCCGTGCTCAACATTTCCCCGGACGTGCTGCGCGTGCTGGCCACGCAGGCGCGCGCCGGCACACTGCACTTCTACCTGCCGACGCCGGCACAGGGCTACTGGGGCGATCTGCAGACCCTGTGGCAGCGCCGCCGCGAGGGCGGGGCGGTGGAGCTGTTCGCCGAGCAGGTGCAGGAGAATCCGCTGCTGCAGGCCTGGGGCGCGGCCGGGCGCGACTTCATGGCGCTGATCGGCGACTACGAGGTGGTGCATCCGCTGGCCGAGATCGCGGTCTACGCCGATCCGCTGGAGTCGGGCCGGCGCGCACTGGCCGATGGCGGCCTCGGCGACAGCCTGCTGCGGCGCATGCAGAGCGATCTGTTCCATCGCCGTGCGCCGGCGCGGCCGGCGCCGCTGGCCGCGGTGGACCCGCACGATCCCAGCCTGCAGGTGCACGCCTGCCACACCCGCCTGCGCGAACTGCAGGTGCTGCACGACCAACTGCGCGCGCTGCTGGACGACCCGCGCTTCGAGCCGCCGCTGCAGCCGCGCGAGATCGCGGTGCTGTCGCCGGACATCGACCCCTACGTGCCGTACCTGGACGCGGTGTTCGGCGGCCACGCCGGCGACGACGCCTTGCCCTATGCGCTGGCCGACGCCAGCCCGCTGGCCAGCGAGCCGCTGGCCGAGGTGTTTCTGGCGCTGCTCGGCCTGCCGATCGCGCGCTTCGGCCTGCACGAGATCCTGGACCTGCTCGCCAGCGCGCCGATCGCCGAGGCCGCCGGCCTCGACGAGGCCGGGCTGGAACGTCTGCGCGCCTGGCTGCACGCCGCCGGCGCGCGCTGGGGCCTGGACGCGGCGCACCGACAGCGTCACCAGGCGCCGGCCGACGACGCCTATACCTGGCGCTTCGCCCTGGACCGGCTGTTGCTCGGTCACGCCAGCGGCGCCGAGGACGACATCGACGGCGTGGCGCCGTGGCCGCAGCTGGAAGGCAGCGCCCTGGCCGCGCTGGACACGCTGCTGCGCCTGCTGCGCGTGCTCGACCGCCATCAGGCGGCGCTGGCCGAGCCGATGCCGCCGGTGCAGTGGCGCGAAGTGCTGCTGGGCCTGCTCGAGGCGCTGCTGCCGCAGAGTCCGTCGGCACCGCGCCAGCAGCGCGCGCTGGAGCGCTTGCGCGCGCTGATCGACCAGTTCGCCCGCGACGCCGCCCGCGCCGACTACGCCGACTACGCCGACGCGGTGCCGGCCGAAGTGGTCCGCGCGCACTTCGCCGCGGTGCTGGGCGAATCGGACACGCGCGCGCCGCTGCTCACCGGCGGCATCAGCTTCGGCCGCATGGTGCCGATGCGGCTGCTGCCGTTCCGGGTCATCTGCCTGCTGGGCATGAATGATGGCGACTTCCCGCGCCGCGATCCGGCCGCCGGGCTCAACCGCCTCACCGCCGAACTGGGCACCACGCGCCGCCGCCACGGCGACCGTTCGACGCGCGAGGACGACCGCTTCCTGTTCCTGCAGCTGTTCGCCTCGGCGCAGGAGGTGTTCTACCTGAGCTACCTGGGCGCCGACGCGCGCGACGGCAGCGTGCGCGAACCCTCGCCGCTGGTCGGCGAGCTGCTGGCCTGCGCCGCCCAGTACCACGCCGATCCGGCCGCCGCCGCGGCACTGGTGGTGCGGCATCCGCTGCAGCCGTTCGCCGCTGCCGCGTTCGGCGCCACCGGTGCCGAGGAGGCCGACCCGCGCCGTTTCAGCTACCGACGGCAGTGGCGGCCGGCGGTGGACAGCCTGGTCGGCCAGCGCCAGCCGCTGGCGCCATGGATCGACGCGCTGCCGGCCGCGGCCGACGACGCGCTGCCGGCGCAGCTGTCGATCGACGATCTGCGCCGGCTGCTGGTCGATCCGGCCGGGCAGTTCCTGCGCCAGCGCCTGGGCCTGCGCCTGCCCGATCCGGCGCGGGCCGACAGCGATCTGGAACCGCTGCTGGCGCCCAGCCGCGGCCTCGATCAGTACGGCCTGCAGCAGCAGGTGTTCGAGGCGGTGCTGCGCGAGGACACCGAGGCCCTGTACGAACGCCTGCGCGCCCGCGCGCTGCTGCCATCCGGGCCGCTGGGCCGGCGCCAGCTCGACGAGCGCGTGCGCCAGTTGCGCCCGTACGCCGAGGCGTTCCGGCAGTGGCGCGGTGGCGACGCCGCGCCACTGGCGCCGCGGCTGCAGGTGGACCTCGACGGCACCGCGCTGCATGGCCGCCTGCCGGGTTGGTACGCGCCCGGCGTGGCACGCGTGCAGGTGGGCGCCTTGAGCGGGCGCAGCGCGATCCGCCACGGCCTGGAATGGCTGCTGCTGCGCGCCGCCGGCGAACGCGCGCCCTACGTGCGTTTCTTCGACCACGACGACAGCCTCGGCCCGCATCCGATGGACCGCGAGCCGCTGCCCGCCGCGCAGGCGCAGCAGGCGCTGGGCGAACTGCTGCAGCTGTACCGGCATGGCCGGCAGGCGCCGTTGGCGTTCGCGCCGTACAGCAGCTGGAAGTACTACCAGGCCGCGCGCGCCGGCGATCTCGACAAGGCAATCAAGGACGCTGCCGCGCAATGGCAGGCCAGCTTCGGCTGGAGCGAGGCGGACAGCCCGGAACTGCGCCTGGTCGGCCGCGGCCGCGACCCCTTCGCCGATGCGCAGCGCTTCGCCGAGTTCGCCGCCACCAGCCAACGCGTGTTCGGCCTGCTCGAACAGGGCGACGCCGGCCCCGCACTCGATCCCGACCGACTGAGCGAGAGCTGGCAGCGCTGGCGCGGCACCCAGGAAGACGCCGAATGAACGCCGCACCCGACCGCGACCCCTACCTGCAGCTGCCGCTGCACGGCGTGCGCCTGATCGAGGCCAGCGCCGGCACCGGCAAGACCTTCACCCTGGCCACCTTGTTCACCCGCCTGGTGGTCGAGCGCGGCTTGCGTCTGGGCCAGATCCTCGCCGTCACCTTCACCGAGGCCGCCACCCAGGAACTGCGCCGCCGCATCCGCGAGCGCCTGGCGTTGGCGGCCAGCCTGGTCCCCGATCCAGACCGCGTAGGAGCGGCTTTAGCCGCGACCGACCTCGCGACCGACCCATCGCAGCCAACCCCGCAACAAGACCTGCCCGACGTCGCCCTCACCCGCGCCATCCTCGCCGCGCACCTGGCCGCCAGCACCGAAACCCCAGCGGCCCTGCGCCGCCGCCTGCAGCAGGCCGCCGAGGACATCGACCTCGCCGCCATCTTCACCATCCACGGCTTCTGCGCGCGCGTGCTGCGCGAGCACGCGCTGGAAAGCGGCCAGGCCTTCGCCGCACCGCAACTGCTCACCGACGACCGCGAACTGCTGCGCGACGTCGCCGCCGACCTGTGGCGGCAACGCGCCGCCGATCCGGCGATGGCCGAGGACCTGGTGGCGCTGTGGCCGGGCGGACCGGATGGCATGGCTATCGATCTGCGCGAACTGGTGCGGCATCCGACGCTGTTGCCGGCCGCGCCGGTCTTTTCCGCCGAGGACGGCGCCGTGTTGCAGCAGGCCGCGCAGCGCGCCGGCGTGGCGCTGGCCGAGGCGTTCCGCACGCACGGCACCGCCTGTTTCGAGGCGATCGCCGCGGCGATGGATGCCGGCGTGCTGAGCAAGGTCAGCTACAAGCCCGACTGGCTGACCGCGCTGTGGCACTGGCTGGACGCCTTCGCCGCGGCACCGACCGCGGACGCGCCGCCGCATCCGAAGCTGATCAAGCTCACCGCCGCCGAACTGACCGCCGGCACCAACAAGAAGCACGCCGAGCGCACCCCGGCCTCGCCGCTGGGCCACGCCATCGACGGTTACCTGGCCGCATTGGCGCAGCTGGCGCAGTGGCGCACGCAACGCCGCATCTGCCTGCTGCACGCGTTGCGCGCCGACGCGGCGGAGCGGCTGGCCCATCTCAAGCGGCAGCGCCGCGTGCAGACCTACGACGACCTGGTCGAGGGCGTGGCGCGCGCGCTGGAAGGCCCGCACGGCGCCGCCCTGGCGCAGCGGCTGCGCGCGCAGTACGCGGTCGCCCTGGTCGACGAATTCCAGGATACCGACGACCGTCAGTGGACGATCTTCCGCAAGGTGTTCGCCCCGGCGACGGCCGATGCCAACGTGGTGCAGGACGACGCGGCGATCGCGCCATCGCTGTGCACAGCGGACGACACGCCGCCGCTGCTCGCCCTGATCGGCGACCCCAAGCAGGCCATCTACGGCTTCCGCGGCGGCGACGTGCGCACCTACCTGGCCGCCGCCACGGATGCCGAACGCGCGCCGCCGCTGGCGCACAACTTCCGCTCGCGCCCGGCGCTGCTGGCGGCGATCGACGCGCTGTACGCGCAGGCCGGCTACGCCGATGCGTTCCTCACCGACGGCATCGCCTTCCACCCGGTGCAGCCGGGCAGCAAGCGCGTCGATGCCGACCTGCAACGCAATGGCGCGCCGGCCCCGGCGCTGACCGTGTGGCGCGCACCGGAACCGCCGCCGCCTCCGGCCACCGCCAAGGGGCCGGGCAAGCCCAAGCCGTGGAGCGCCGGTCGCGCCCGCGAGCTGTGCACCGCCGCCTGCGTGGCAGCGATTCGCGGCTGGCTGGCCGAGGCCCGCGACGGCCGCGCCACCTTGCTCGACCGTCCCGTGCAGGCCGGCGACATCGCGGTGCTGGTGCGCAGCCACGGCGAGGCCACACGCATCCAGCAGGCGCTGGCCGCCGCCGGCATTCCCGCGGTCGCCGCCGGCCGCCGCAGCCTGTTCGCCACCGACGAGGCGCTGGAATTGCTGGCGCTGCTGCAGGCGCTGCTCGACCCCGGCGACGACGGCCGCCTGCGCGCGGCGTTGGCCACCGTGCTGATCGGCGAGGACGCCGCGGCCATCGCCGCGCTCGACCACGACGGCGAACGCCACCGCCGCTGGCAGCAGCAGGCGCTGGACTGGCGCGAGCGCTGGCAGCGCGGTGGCCCGCTCGCCCTGATCGGCGACCTTGGCGCCGCGCATGGGCAGCGCCTGCTGGCGCTGGTCGATGGCGAGCGCCGCCTCACCAACTACCTGCAGCTGGCCGAGCTGCTGCAGGAAGCCGACACCCGCGCACTCGGCCCGCATGGCCTGGTCGACTGGCTGGCGCGGCGCATCGCCAATGCCGACGACAGCGACGAAGCGCAGCAGCTGCGCCTGGAGTCGGACGCGCGCCGCGTGCAGATCGTCACCCTGCACAAGAGCAAGGGCCTGGAGTATCCGCTGGTGTTCCTGCCGTACGCCGGCATCGGTCGCAGCGAGCGCAGCCCTGGGCGCCACTGCGTGGTGCCGGCGCCGCAGGGTGGGCGCCAGTTGCAGTGGAACACCGGCCGCAGCGGCGGCGAGTCCGACCTGGCCTGGGACACCGCCGAAGCCGCGTGGAAACAGGAACAGCGCGCCGAGGACGCGCGCCTGCTCTACGTCGGCCTGACCCGCGCCGAACATGCACTGTGGATCGCCACCGGCGCCTTCCCGCAGCACGAGCGCACCGCGTTGGCACCGATGCTGCGCGATCTCGATGCCTTGCAGGCCGCCGCCGGCGCCGGTGCGGTCGCCCTCGACACTACGCCGCCGCCGGCACAACTGCCGCGCCTGCCGCCCGAGCCGGCGCCGCCGGTGCCGCCGGCGCGCGTGCCGCAGCGGCGCGTGCTGCCGGAGTGGTGGGTGTACAGCTTCACCCAGCTCGCCAATGCCGATGCCGGCAGCGACCCGATGGCCAGCGCCACCGTGCCCAGCAGCGGCGGCAGCGACGAACCCGCCGCCAGCGAGCCGGTCAGCGCCGCGGTGGAAGTGGACATGGTCGACCGTCGCTTCGTCGGCAACCGCTTCGGCGTGGCCATGCACGACGTGTTCGAGCGCTGCGACTTCGCCGCCTGGTGTAGCTGGCAGCCAGGGCAGCCGGCGCCAGCGGGGCAGGCCACCGCCATCGTCGAAGCGCTGCAACGCGGCGGCTATGCCGAGGACGAACTGGAAGACGGCACCGCCATGCTCACGGCCCTGGTCGGCAACACCCTCACCGTGGCCCTGCCCGAAGGCACCTGCCTGGCTGCGGTGCCGGAGGAGCAGCGGCGCAACGAAATGGAATTCCACTTCGCCATGCGCCCGACGCGCGTGGACGCGCTGCTGTCGCTGCTGCACCGCTACGGCGTGGCCGGCGAGCGCCAGGCGTTCGGCGCGCGGCAGCGCCTGGAGGGACTGATGACCGGCCTGATCGACCTCACCTACCAGCACGACGGCCGCTGGTACGTGCTCGACTACAAGTCCAACCGCCTGCCGGCCTACGACCCCGACGCCCTGGCGCGGGCGATGGCGCACAGCGAATACACCTTGCAGGCGCTGATCTACACCGTGGCGCTGCACCGCTGGCTGCGCTTCCGCCTGGGCGGTGCCTACGACTACGCCCGCGACTTCGGCGGCGTGCGCTACCTCTTCTGCCGCGGCCTGGACGCTTCCCGCGACCCGTCGCCAGGCGTGCACGCCTGGCGCTTCGACCCGGACCTGATCGAAGGCGTCGACGCCCTCTTCGCCGGCGCTCCGCTTGAGCCCCTCTCCCCCCGGCGACCGCAGGAAGTCCCCGTGGGAGAGAGGGGTTGGGGTGAGGGTACGTCCGCCCACGGAGCCCCCACCCCGTGAGCCAATCCAACTTCCTCGCCACCCTCTACCGCAGCGGCACCCTGCGCACGCTGGACCACGCCTTCGCGCACAGCCTGTCCCGCCTCGACCCGAACACCCCCGACCTGGTCCTGGTCGGCGCCGCCCTGGCCTCGCTGGCAGTGGCCAGCGGCCACGCCGGCCTCGACCCGGCACGCGCCAGCCTCCTGCTCGACAGCCGCGACGGCGCTGCCCCCACGCTGCCCACCGCAGACGACTGGACCCGCGCCCTGGCCGCCTCGCGCTGGGTCGCACAACCCGCCGCCGAAGACCCGGCCAGCCCCGACTGCCCACTCGTACTCGAACACGGCCTGCTCTACCTGCGCCGCTACCGCGAGTACGAGCGACGCCTGGCCCTGGGCCTGCGCCGCCTCGCCGCACAGCCGCTGCCGCATAGCGAACTCGCCGCCCTCGCACCCCTGTTCGCCCAGCTCTTCCCTCTCCCCCCGGGAGAGGGTACCCGCAGGGCGGGTGAGGGTACGACTGCTAACGATCCATCCGACCGCCAAGCCCAAGCCGCCGCCCTCGCCCTGCGCCGCGCCCTGCTGCTGGTCACCGGCGGCCCCGGCACCGGCAAGACCACCACCATCGCCCGCCTGCTGCTGCTGCGTCTCGCCCAGGCCCGCGCCGCCGGCCTGCCGCCGCCGCGCATCGCGCTGGCCGCGCCCACCGGCCGCGCCGCCGAACGCATGGCCGAGAGCCTGCGCGCCGCGGTGGCGCGCGCACTCGCCGACGGCGTCGATCCGGCCCTGGCCGAGGCGCTGCCGGCCGGCGCCAGCACCCTGCATCGCCTGCTCGGCGTCATCCCCGACCAGCCGCGCTTCCGCCACGACGCCGACAACCCGCTGCCGTTCGACCTGATCGTGATCGACGAAGCCTCCATGGTCGACCTGCCGCTGATGTGCAAGCTGGTCGACGCCGTGGCCAACGGCGCGCAACTGATTCTGCTCGGCGACGCCGACCAGTTGCCCTCGGTGGAAGCGGGCGACGTGCTCGCCGCGATCCTGCAGGCCGCCGGCCCCGGCGACGCATTGCAGCCCGACGACGCGCAGGCGCTGCAGCCGCTGCTCGGCCACAGCGCGGTCGCGCACGACCACGGCGGCCTGGCCGGGCACCGCGTGCACCTGCTGCGCGGTTATCGCCAGGCCCAGGACTTCGCCCTGGCGCCGCTGGCCGACGCCGTGCGCAGCGGCGATGCCGACGGCGCCCTGCGCCTGCTGCGCGACGGCCAGCTCGTCGGCGTGCACTTCCACGACGGTGTCGACGACGCGCTCGCCGCCGGCGGCGACGCCCTGCTCGCGCACTGGCGCGCCCTCGGCGACACCGACGATCCGGCGCAGGCCCTGCGCGCCGCCGCGCGCCTGCGTCTGCTCACCGCCGTGCGCGCCGGCCCGCAGGGCGCGCGCGGACTCAACGCGCGCATCGAACAACTGCTGGCCGAGGCCGCCAGCGGCGCACGCCGCCTCGGCGCCGCCGCGCCCTGGTTCCACGGGCGCCTGCTGCTGATCACCGAGAACAGCTACCGCCACGGCCTGTTCAACGGCGACGTCGGCATCTGCCTGAAGGACGCACAGGGCACCCTGGTCGCCTGGTTCGACGGCGCCGGCGACGGCCAGGTCCGCGGCTTCCACCCGGCCGCACTGCCCGCGCACGAAAGCGCCTTCGCCATGACCGTGCACAAGGCCCAGGGCAGCGAATTCGAGGAAGTCTGGCTGCAGTTGCCGGCCCGCGACGCCCGCGTGCTCAGCCGCGAACTGGTCTACACCGGCATCACCCGCGCCCGCCGCGCGCTGCACATCGCCGCCAGCGAACCGGTGCTGCGCGCCGCGCTCGCTCGGCACGCGGCGCGGATCTCGGGGTTGGCGTGGCGGTTGGGGGGGGCGGGGCGGCAGCCACCGCCTGCAGCCGATATCCTTCCCGTACCCGCCGGCACGCCGATCCAGGGCGCGCTGTTTTGACGAACCGCATCAGGAGCCGGCATGCGTAGCGACGACAAGGACGCCCCCACCTCGGAATTGATCCTGTATCGCAGCGAGGATGCGCAGACGCGGATCCAGGTGCGGCTGGAAGGCGAGTCGGTGTGGTTGACGCAGCGGCAGATCGCAGAACTGTTTCAAGTCTCTGTCCCAACGATCAATGAACATCTCGGCAGCATTTTTTCCGAAGGTGAACTTGAACATGAACGAACTATTCGGAGATTCCGAATAGTTCAAGCCGAAGGCGAGCGCCAAGTGCGCCGTACCATCGATCACTACAACCTCGACGCCATCCTCGCCGTCGGCTACCGGGTCCGCTCCGCGCGCGGCACCCAGTTCCGCCAGTGGGCGACGGCGCGGTTGTCCGAGTACCTGGTCAAGGGATTCGCGCTGGACGACGAACGGCTCAAGCGCGGGCCGGACGATGGCTATTTCGAAGAACTGCTGGGCCGCATCCGCGACATCCGCTCGTCGGAGAAGCTGTTCTGGCGCAAGGTGCTGGACATCTACGCCACCAGCGTGGATTACGACCCGTCGGCCGAGACCAGCCAGCGTTTCTTCGCCACCGTGCAGAACAAGATGCACTGGGCGGCCCATGGCCACACCGCCGCCGAACTGCTCATGGAGCGCGCCGACGCCAGCAAGCCGCACAGCGGCATGACCAACTGGGTGGGCGCCGCGCCGCGCGCGTCCGATGCGGTCGTCGCCAAGAGCTACTTGAATGCGGAGGAGCTGGAGGCACTGAACCGCATCGTCACCGCCTACCTGGAGTTCGCCGAGCTGCAGGCCATGAACCGCAGGCCGATGACCATGGACGCTTGGATCGCCAAGCTGGACGATTTCCTGCGCCTGAGCGACCGCGACGTGCTGACCCATGCCGGCCGCATCGGCCGCGAGCAGGCATTGGAATTTTCCAAGGCCGAGTTCGCCCGCTACAGGCAGCGCACGTTGGAAGAACCGTCGCCGGTAGAGCGCGATTTCGAAGAGGCAACGCGCAAGCTGAAAGCGCTCGAGAGCGATAAGCGCCGGTCCACGCGGACCAAGCGTCCCACTGGCGAGTAAGCGAAGCGGCGTCCCGGGAACCGGCGAACTGGCGGGCCCGCAGCAACCTTCCGATGCGGGCAGGCCAGGCGAGCCCGGTGGTCCGGGCCCGACGTCGCAGGACTACTTGGCCGGCACGCGCTGGTACTCGTCGCTGCCGGTATTGAGGTGCCCATCGGCCTCGTCGATGGCGAAGTTCACCGTCTCGCCGTCGTTGCTCACCTGCAGCACCCCGTCCTTGTAGATGGCCGGGTAGCTCTCGGTCTTGGGCTTGCGAGTGAAGAAGCGCGGGGTGGTGTTGCGCACCATGAACGACTCCCCGTTGCGCTCGATGTCGATCGTGTCGTCCTTCGACTCCACATTGACCCAGTGGCCGACGAACTTCTCGCCCTCCACCCTGGCGCAGCCGGTCACCAGCATCGCCGCGGCCAGCGCGGCCCCCATCCACTTCGTCATGTCCCCGCCTCCGGTGTTGGAATCGGGGCGAGGATGCGATGGGCTGGATGTATGGGAGGTCAAGATTCCTGAGGACGACGGACCTGCTGACTGCCGTCGGCGGGCTGGAGCGCCCGTTGTGCTGAGGAGGAGATGCGGCCTCTGTTGGTGCGATCTGGTCCATCCCTCCGCCACGCATTGGCCCTTGCCCGGATGCGCTTCCGTGCGCGCTGGCAGCAACACCATGCAGGCGATAGCCTGTACAGAATCCTGTAATCAATAGTGAAAGGAGCCGGCCATGGGCTTTTCCGTCAACGACGTGGTGCCTTTCACCCTGGCGCGCGCCAATCTCTCCGAGCTGGCCGACCAGGCGAAGGCCGGCGCCGAGAAGATCATCACCAAGAACGGCGAGAGCTACGTCGCGCTGATCGACGCTGACCGGCTGGACTACTACCACCGGCTCGAGCGCGAGCGCATCCACCTGCTGGTGCTCGACGATGCGAAGCGCGGCTTGGCCGACATCGCCGCCGGCCGCACGGTCGATGCCGATGCCGCTATCGATCAACTGCAGCAGCGGCGCGCGGCGATCAAGACACCCGACGGGGTGAGCCCAGGCAAGCGCGCGGCCAAGAAGCGGGGTTGACCATTGCATCGCGTCGAACTGACGGAGAGCTTCCTCGCGAGCCTCGACGCGATATAAGCGCTCCTGCTGGACGCCGATGCCGCTGCGGCCTTCGATGACCTGCTCGCCGATCCCGAACTTGCGGCGTTTCCCGCGCATCGGTCGTCCCTACCTGGACACCACACCGCAATCGGCCGAGGCGCTGGCGCAACTGGCTGCATTGCCCGCGGGAGTGCCGGATGCGTTGCGCATCTACCTGCACGGCGACTACGTGATGCCGTAAACGGCGGTGAAGGCATCCGCCACCGTGTATCTGCTTTCCATTTGCCACCTCCGGCAGCTTTCGTTCGATTTCGCTGGACTGTGGAGCCGCGGGTGAGGGTGCAGGTAGCGCACTCCCACCCCTGTTTCCGCTAGATCAGATTCTGGCTTCGCCTTGAAAAACGTGGGATACCTCAGACTCTTACCCCTGTTTCACACCACTCTTGATCGTCCGAAATTAGGCTGCGTACTTAGGGGCGGGTACTCTCGGTGTGAGTGAAGGCTGGCTCGAGCTAGCTACTTCCTATTCCGATCAGGCGTTTAACTATTGAGCAACTGAGTTAAGCTCTGCTCTGTACTTGCGTTGGACTGTAGGGTGATTTAGTCCAGCTCCTTTTAATGATTTGCATTGTCTACAAGTGGTCGGTTTGAATAAATTATATTGGATCTCCCAAGGGGTAAGGAGGTTGATATGTCAGCTAATAATAAGGGTGTTTGGGAGAGGCTTCTTTCTGACACAAGAATAGGTGGAGAGAAATCAATAGATGAGCCCGGAAGAACTCCCTTTAACTCTGATCATGATCGAATCGTCTTTTCTGGGGCGTTCCGGCGCTTGGCGAAAAAAACACAAGTTCATCCGCTTGCTAGCAATGACCATGTCCACAATCGTCTTACTCATAGCTTGGAAGTGGCGTGTGTAGGAAGAAGTCTAGGTAACCGCGCAGGTGAGCACATTAGAGCGCACCTCCCTGTGGGAATGTCGCCAAGGGATATCGGCGACATAGTTGAGGCCGCATGCCTAGCTCACGACATCGGTAATCCGCCCTTCGGACATACAGGAGAGAACGCTATTGGACAGTGGCTATCTGATACGCTTGCGGATAATGGATGTTTAAGTAGCGAAGAAAAAGATGATCTATGTGCTTTTGAAGGAAACGCGCAAGGGTTTCGGGTTGTTACTACCACGGAGTATCGTGTTTTTGCTGGAGGGATGAAACTTACATACTCTACCTTGGGTGCTTTCATGAAATACCCGTGGCTTCAAGGTAAAGGCCCCAAGGAAGATAAATTTGGAGCTTTTCTTTCAGAAAAAGGTTATTTTCATGAAGTGGTAAGCTCTCTTGGGATGAAAAGGATATCCGAAGATTGTTATGCTAGACATCCTCTTGCTCACTTGATGGAAGCGGCAGACGATTTTTGTTACAGACTACTTGATGTTGAAGATGCGATCGAAATGGGAATTCTCGATTGGTCAGATTTTTCTGAAACTTTTGCACCTATCCTTGGAAATACAAGCGATAAAATTGGAGAGCTCAGACCAGGGCAGCGGCCGGTTGCTGTTAGAGGGAGAATAATTTCTAGTTTTATCGATTCGGCGGCAGAGGCCTTCAAAAATCATGAGAGTCAACTAATTAACGGTGAAGTTAATAGCCTGCTTGAGTTGTGCTCCGATGATGTGAAGGAAGCTCTAAGTAATGCAAAAACCATAGCTAACGAAAGAATATTCAATCATCCTAGAAAAATCGAACTGGAGATTGGTTCTTACCGGGTCATAGGAACCCTGCTAAGTATAATAACCGACGCTCTAGTCAATAATGAATCAGGTGTTTCAAAGCAAGTCATAAAGCTCATAGGTCCATCCACCCTTAATTCCCATTCCGCTTCTTTGGATGACGTGACGATGTATGAAAGATTTAGGCGCGCTATTGATTTTGTAAGCGGAATGACAGACAACTATGCGACCTTTTTAGCGAGTCAATTTAACGGCTGGGGCGGAACTCGTTAGCGCAGCATGCTATCCGCGCGGGCCTGATCGTTGAGAGATAGGTTAAGACCGTCAACCGACCAGCACTCAGGTGGTGCAAGTCGTTGCGCCTTCGCGAACTCCGGCTGGAATAGTTTGCTTTGCCATAGTACGCATCTTGCGAATCAACGTGCGCTACAGCGTATTGGTGGTATGTTGCCAGGGGAGGGCTGACTTGCGTGTGGCTCCGGCGGTTGCGCACGATAGTCAGCACCTCAAGTCTGGCCGCTGCAGTGTAAATCGCGGTGCCTAGTGTGCGCCGGGCGAAGTTTGTCGCTGCCGTTTGGTAAGCGTACGACCCATGCCAGCGTGGCGTCGCTGATCCCGACACGCTGAGAGAGTGAAGCATGAGCATCGAGCCTATGGATCGCAGTGTGCGGGCGCCACATCCCAAGCTAATCGCGCGCTTGGCTTGGTGGCTGCTCTGGCTCGCCCTGGCCCTGCTCGCTGTGGAGTTCGTCCATTCGGTCTATCTGAAGTACGCCTCGCTGCAATCGCCGGCCTATGCGATGTTCCTGACCCGCCGCGGGTGGCTGTGGTGCCATCTCGGTGGCGGGGCGGTCGGTCTGTTGCTGGGTGCGCTGCAGTTCGCGACGCAGCGGTGGCGGCGCTGGCCGCGGCTGCATCGTTGGGTGGGGCAGGTGTATTTCGCCGGGATGGCGGTGGCGATGGTCGGGGCGGTCGGGCTGATCGCGACATCGCCGGCGCCGCTTTCGATCCGGGTGGCGTTCGCGGCGACGGCGCTGGCGTGGCTGGTGACCGGATTGGTCGGGCTGGTGGCGATCTGGCGTGGACAGGTGCTGCGGCATCAGCGCTGGATGGTCCGCGCTTATCTGGCGACGCTGTCACCGGTGGTGTTCCGTTTGTCGTTGCCGTTTGCGGTCAGCCTGGGCATCGCACCGTCGCCGGGCTTGATCGCGCTGTTGTTGTGGGCGAGCTGGGTGGTGCCGTTGTCGGTGTACGGCGTAGGCCGGGCGATCGCCGATGCGTGGGATCGGCGAAAGCAGGTGTCGATGTTGCTGCGTGGCGCCGGTCTCGGCGTGGGGTGATGGCCGGGCGCGCGGGACGATGCGCGGGCCTGCGACTCAGGTGCCGGCATCGCCTCGCCGATCTGCGGTCATGCGGATGTCTGAGTCAGTTGTGGCCACAGCGTCGGCGTCTCCGCCGCCGCGGCGTCTCGACGCATAACGCGCCTTCATCGGCGTCGACAACCTCGCCGCAGGACGCCGGCACGTGCGCCGCTCGCACCACACATAAAAACGCCACCACGCCTGCGCCCAGACGTGGCAGCCAGCGGGACGGACGATCGCAGGCGCCGGGGGAGGAGTGCGCCTGCGCTGTCGCCCGCCGCGACCTCAGCGGAGCTTGTCGAACAGTTGCTGGCGCACGGCGATGGTGCAGGCGTCTTCGGTGAACAGGTGTTCCAGCGCGCTGTTGTCGCTGGGCTTGCCGGTGCCCAGGTCGAGCACGGTCGCCTGGTTGCTGCCGCGCGCCTTGAACGCGGCGATGGCGGTGGTGGCGTTCTTCAGCGGCACGGTGGCGTCGTTGTCCGAGCCGCACAGCAGGGTCGGGGTGCGTGGCGCCCAGTCGAGCAGGTCGTTGCGCTCCAGGTCGCGCAGGAACGGGTCGTTGGCGTTGCTGGCGAAGTCCTGGTAGAAGCCGGGCTGGAAGTACTGGCGGATCTTGTCCACGCCCGGCAGGGTGTCGCCGAGCACCAGGTCGGTCAGGCTCTGGTTGCCGGGGAACAGCTTCTCCACTTTCTTCGCCCACGGATCCTGGAACACCTGCGACGGATCGAGGTAGAGGTTCTTGTAGGTGTGCTGCATGCCGACGATGGCGTAGCTGGCCAGGACGATGCCGAAGGTGTTCTCGCCCACGGCGTTGCGGCCGCTCCAGCTGTCGCGGAAGGTCTGGCTGAGTGCGTACGGGCCGGAGATCGGCGCGCTGGCGACCAGGTTGAACTCGTTGGACAGGTGCGCTTCGATCTCGCGCTGGGTGGCCATGGCGGCATGCCCGCCTTGCGAGAAGCCGGTCAGCATCACCTTGCCCGACAGCGGGGTGTTGAGCCGTTGCAGCACCTGGCGCGCGGCGCGCATCGCATCGATGGTGGAACTGGCCTCGGACGCGGCGTGCAGGTAGGGGTGGAACGCGTAGGTGGACTGGCCGATGCCGAGGTAGTCGCTGCTCACCACCACGTAGCCCTGGGTGGCGAGATGGGTGACCATGGTGTCGTCGCCCTTGTCGTCGCGGATCTCCTTGGCCTGCTCGGCGCGGCGCTGCGACTCGGTGCCCTGGCTGTAGCTCACCAGCGGGAACGGGCCGGGGCACTGGCTGCCGCCCGGCACCAGCAGCGCCGCCGACGCGGTGGTGGGTTCGCCCTCGACGCCGATGGTGGCGTAGGTGAACTCGGCCACGCGCACGTCGCACTTGGCCTGGTCGGGGGATTGGTCGTTGGCCAGCAGCGTGGCGATCGCCTGGCGGGTGTAGCTGGTCAGGACATTGCTCTTGAGCACGGTGCCGCGCGCCGGTGCTGCCGATGCGGCCAGGGGCAGCAATGCGCCCGCGATGCCGATGAGGGAAAGTGCGCGCAGCGCCAGCCGATTCCGCTGTGTGGCCATGGAAACATCCTCGTGTCGAATCCCGGTCGCCCGGGGGGTGGGGGAGGGCGCAAACGCTACTATGTCGTCCGCATTATTTTGGCGACACGTCGAGATAATATTTAGCTGCGGTATTGATTCGCATCGCGCCTGACGGAATTTCACGACACATCGCGTTGGAAAATGCCGAGATCCATCGATGCTGCGGCGTGCGCTGCGCCACAGTGGCGACGAGGAAAGGATGAAAGATCCGCATGGTTTCGCGCGAATCCAGCCGAATTCCGCTGTTTCGGCTGGCTGCGTGCACGTCACAGGAATTTGTCTACGCTTCTGAAGCGGACTTTTCAGAAGTCAATAATCTTGATTTAAAGATAATCGGACGGTTGCGATGGATAATCGCGCCCGATGATCCGAATATTGTCCGCCGCCACGAAACGCGTGGGCGGCGTAAGGACAGAAGCAGGACATCATCGACGTCGTGCGCGTCACGGCGTGTCTTGTCTGTCGCCGCGCGCGGTCGCGATGGAACTCGCACCGCGGCGTAAAAAAGCCGGCGGACCTTGCGGGCCGCCGGCTGCGATCGATCTTGCCGACCCGTGCGCGGGCCAGCGGAACGGGGTCAGCGCACCTGGTACAGCACGGTGGCGCCGGGCTTGGGTTCGAACGCGGGCACCGTCTGCTGCTTCAGCGCGGTGCCCTTGGCGTCCCATACCAGGGTTTCGGACGGGTATTCGTCCTTGCGGGTCATCGCGTCGATCTGCTTGACGATCACGCTGGAGCCGGCGGGAACCTCTGGGTTCCAGGCGAACACGCCGAGCCTGCCGTAGAACACGGCCGGGGCGGTGGCGTCCAGGCGCCGATCGGGGCACATCACCAGGCCGCGGTCGAGCATCACCCGCAGCGCGCCCACCGGCACGGCCTTCACCGCCGGCGATGTGCGGTCGGTGCTATGGCCCGGGCAGACGTTGGCCGAGCGGGTCAGCATGTCCTCGACCACCTGCCGGTCGGACTGGGCCAGCGCGGGCAGCGCGACGGCGGCGAGGGCGAGCGTTGCGAGAGGGAATTTCCAGGGCATGTCGAGACTCCTTCAATGGAGGAAAGACGCCGGGTTTTGCGGGACCTGCAAATCGGGGGGCAGGCGGCCGCGGCGGCGCGGGCCGACTCTAGCAACGGTGCCGGCGGCGAATGCAAAGCGGGCGTGAGGGCGCTGGCTGGGCAGCCGCTTCGGGCGTTGGGCGCTGCGCCGCGTTCGCTCCGCGTTGCCGCAGGGTCGCGGATGGAACCGCTCCGACGGTAGCGGCGCCGCTCGCTGTGTTGTCCAGCGTGCCGCCAGCGCGGAAAGCGGGCAATCGCGTGGCAAGGGATTCAGTCCGATCGCAATGGAACCCCGCATGTGCCGATGGCTTCACTCGTCGCGGCTGAAGCCGCTCCCACAGGTGCGGTGCCCGCCTCGCTGGAGGATCACGGTGGGAGGGACTTCAGTCCCCACGCATTGCGCCATCCGACAGCACACCACTCCACGCGTCGCGGCTGCATGACAGTTGACTCC
>NZ_NKUH01000034.1:0-80064 GCF_009192895.1 Xanthomonas sp. LMG 12460
TGGCCCTGCGCCTGCGCCGCCTCGGCCTGGCGGCGCAGCGTCGGGTCGGCCGGCGCGGTGACCAGGCCGTCGAGCCATGCCAACGCGCCCAGCGCCACCTCGCGCCCGTCCACGCGGCCGCGCACACCCTGCCCCGGCAACGTCTGCACCGCCTCGGCCGACGGTGCCGGCACGGCCGCGCGCACGCCCAACTCGGCGGCGCGCTGCACGATGGCGCGCGCCAGCGGATGCGCCGAGCCGGTCTCCAGCGCCGCGGCCAGGCGCAACAGCGGCGCGGTCTCGGCCGCGTCGGCGACCAGCACCGCGGTCACCTGCGGCTGGCCCAGGGTCAGCGTGCCGGTCTTGTCGACCACCAGCGCGGTCAGCGCGCGGGCGCGTTCCAGCACCTCGGCGTCGCGGATCAGGATGCCGGCGCGGGCGCCGACGCCGGTGCCGACCATGATCGCGGTCGGCGTGGCCAGGCCCAGCGCGCATGGGCAAGCGATCACCAGCACCGCCACCGCGTGCACCAGCGCCTCGGCGAAGCTGCCGCCCAGCGCCCAGGTCGCGCCAAGGGTGATCGCGGCGATCGCCAGCACCGCCGGCACGAACACCGCGGCGATGCGGTCGACCAGGCGCTGGATCGGCGCGCGCGAGCCTTGCGCGGCGTCGACCATGCGCACGATCTGCGCCAGCAGGGTGTCGGCGCCGACACCGGTGGCGCGCGCGCGCAACAGGCCTAGCTGGTTGACCGTGGCCGCGTGCAGACGACTGCCCGGCGCCTTGGCCACCGGCATGGCCTCGCCGGACAGCATGGCCTCATCCACGCTGGAATGGCCCTCGAGCACCTCGCCGTCGACCGGCACGCGCTCGCCGGCAGCGACCACGAACACATCGCCGACCGCCAGTTCCGCCGCGTCCACCTCCACGATGACGCCGTCGCGCTCGACCCGCGCGGTGGTCGGCGCCAGGTCGAGCAGCGCGCGCACCGCCGCGGTGGTGCGGCGCTTGGCGCGCGCTTCGAGCAGGCGCCCGAGCAGCACCAGGGTGATGACGCTGGTGCTGGCCTCGAAGTACACGTGCTGGCCGTGCAGGCCGGCCACGGTGACCACGGCGCTGTACAGATAGGCCATGCCGGTGCCCAGCGCGACCAGCACATCCATGTTGGCGCTGCCGTTGCGCAGCGCGCGGTAGCCGGCGCGGTAGAAACGCGCGCCGATCCAGCACTGCACCGGGGTGGCGAGCAGCAACTGCAGCCAGCGCGGCAGCGGTTCGACGTGCGCGCCGCGCAGGGCGTCGCCATCCAGCATGCCGAGCATCTGCCCCCAGAACGGCAGGGTGAGCAACACCGCCGCGGCGAACAGGCCCAGCTCGCGTCGCCAGGCGCACCGCTCGCTGCGCTCGCGCTCGGCCAGCTGCGCCGGGTCCATGGCCTGGGCGACGCGCGCGCCGAACCCGGCGCGTTCGATCCGTGCGACCAGCTCCGCCGGCTCGACCGCACCAGGCACGATCTCCACCCGCGCCTTGGCCGAGGCCAGGTTGGCGTGGCCGGCGAGGACACCAGGGATTTTCGCCAGCACCGCGTCGATCGTCGCCACGCAGGAGGCGCAGTGCAGGCCGCTGAGCTCCAGGGTCAGGGTCTCGGTGGGCACGCTGTAGCCGGCCTGCTGGATGCGCTGCAGCAGCGTCGGCAGATCCACCTGCTGCGGGTCGTAGTCCACCTGCACGCGCGCGCCGGCATAGCTGGCCTGCGCCGCCACGCCGGGCAGACGCGTGAGCGCTTTTTCCACGCCCGCCGCGCAGGCGGCGCAGGTCATGCCCTGCACCGGCAAGGTCAGCGAGGCGGTGGTGCGACCCGTGCTCATCGCGACGGCTCGCCGGCGGCATCGCCGCGGATGTCGCCCAGGATCGGGCAGGCGTCCGGCGCACCGCGGCCGGGGCACTCCTCGACCAGCGCCGCCAGGGTATTGCGCATCTCGGTCAGCTCGGCGATGCGCCGATCCAGCGCCTGCAGGCGCGCGCTGGCGCGCTGCTTGATGCCCTCCACGCCATGCACGCGATCGTCCTGCAACGCCAGCAACTCGCCGATCTCCTCCAGCGAAAAGCCGAGTTCCTTGGCGCGGCGGATGAAGCGCACCCGCTGCACCGCCGCGGCGTCGTACTCGCGGTAGCCGGAGGCGCGGCGCGGGGCGAGCGGCAGCAGGCCCTGGCGTTCGTAGTAGCGCACGGTGTCGATGGCGACGTCGGCCTGGCGGGCGAGCGCGCCGATGGTGAAGCGGGCGGTGGCGGGGTCGGATCGCATGCGCACACCCTACTCCCTGGACTCGGGTCCAGAGTCAAGCCTTGCCGGATGGCGGTCGCTTGCCGCCCACGCCGGCTTCGGTATCCTCTTGTTCCTTCTGCCGCCACGTCCTGCCTGTCCGTGCCGACCTTCGCCGTCCTGCTGCGCCTGCTGCTGTGCCTGAGCCTGCTGCTCAACGGCACCGCGGCCGCCATGGCGATGCCCGGCATGCCGGCGCACGGCAGCGCGACGCACGAAGCGGCTGCCGCGGTCGCCAGCGCGGCGCCGGTGCATGCGGCGATGCCCTGTCACGACGCACCGCCACCGCCGCCGACCGACCACGGCGAGCACTGCCACGACCATGCCGGCAAGCACGGCAACTGCGGCGGCATGGCCGGCTGCCAATGCCCGCACGCGCAGCCGCTCCCGGCCCTGCTGGCGATGCCGCTGGCGCTGCCACGCTTGCCCCGCACCCTGATTGCCGCCGCTCCCCAGGGCGCGCACGGCGCACCCGGCCTGCCGCGGCTGGAACGTCCTCCCAGCGCCTGAGCGCGCGCGGCCGCCTGTTGGGCGGCCTCCTGGCGGCAGCCCACTGGCGCTGCCGCGTCCGTGCCTGCAGCGTCCTTCGGCGCTGCGCGGCGCATCGCATCCGCTGACGGACATCGCACATGAACCCATCTTCTTCCGGCCTGCCGGCGCTGCCGTCGCGGCGCCGCTTCGTGACCGGGCTGGCGCTGGGCGCCGCCGCCGGCCTCACCGGGCTGCCGCTGCGCCACGCCCATGCCAGCGCACTGGCCCGCAACGGCGCCGCGCCCTACGTGCTGCACGGCACCGACCTGGACCTGAGCATCGGCAGTACGCGGGTCAACTTCACCGGGCGCGAGCGCCCCGCCATCGCGGTCAACGGCAGCGTGCCGGCACCGCTGCTGCGCTGGCGCGAAGGCGACACCGTGACCATCCGCGTGGCCAACCGCCTGCCCGGCCACACCCAGACCTCGGTGCACTGGCACGGCCTGCTGCTGCCGGCCAACATGGACGGCGTGCCGGGCATGAGCTTCGACGGCATCTACCCGGGCGAGACCTACCAGTACCGCTTCGCCCTGCGCCAATCCGGCACCTACTGGTACCACAGCCATTCGCTGCACCAGGAGCAGGCCGGGCTGTACGGCGCCATCGTCATCGACCCGCGCGAGCCGCCGCCGTACCGCCACGACCGCGAGCACGTGCTACTGCTGTCGGACTGGACCGACCTGGATCCGGCGGCGCTGTTCCGGCGGCTGAAGCAGATGCCGTCCTACGACAACCTGTACCAGCGCACCGTCGGCGATTTCCTGCGCGACGCGCGCGAGGACGGGCTGCGCGCCACCCTCGCCGACCGCGGCATGTGGGGGCGCATGCGCATGACCCCCAGCGACCTGTCCGACGTCAACGGCAACACCTACACCTACCTGCTCAATGGCATGACCCCGGCCGGCAACTGGACCGGGCTGTTCCGTCCCGGCGAGAAGGTGCTGCTGCGCTTCATCAACGCCTCCAGCATGAGCTACTTCGACGTGCGCATCCCCGGGCTGAAGATGACCGTAGTCGCCGCCGACGGCCAATACGTGCATCCGGTGAGCGTGGACGAGTTCCGCATCGCCGCGGCCGAGACCTTTGATGTGCTGGTCGAGCCCAGCGGCCAGGACGCCTACACGGTGTTCGCCCAGGACATGGGCCGCACCGGCCACGCGCGCGGCACCCTGGCCGTGCGCGAAGGCCTGCAGGCGCCGGTGCCGGCGAACGATCCGCGCCCGCTGCTGCGCATGCAGGATATGGGCCACGCGATGGCCGGCCACGCCGGCATGGAGCACGGCGCCGGCACGGCAATGCACGGTATGGAAGGCGGTTGCGGGGCGAGCATGCACATGGCCGGCATATCGAGCATGGAGCACGCCGCGCTCGCGGCTGCAGGCGCTGCCACCGCACCTGCGCATCCACACAGCGAACGCGGCAATCCGCTGGTGGACATGCAGTCCGCCGCCACTGCGCCGCGGCTGGACGACCCTGGCATCGGCCTGCGCGACAACGGCCGCCGCGTGCTGAGCTACGCCGACCTGCACAGCCTGTTCGAGGACCCGGACGGACGCGAGCCGGGGCGCGAGATCCAGTTGCACCTGACCGGCAACATGGAGAAGTTCGCCTGGTCGTTCGACGGCATTCCCTTCGCCAGCGCCGAGCCGCTGCGGCTGAACTACGGCGAGCGCCTGCGCATCGTGCTGGTCAACGACACGATGATGCAGCACCCGATCCACATGCACGGCATGTGGAGCGACGTGGAAGACGCCACCGGCCGCTTCCAGGTGCGCAAGCACACCGTGGACATGCCGCCGGGCACGCGCCGCAGCTACCGCGTGCGCGCCGATGCGCTGGGCCGCTGGGCCTACCACTGCCACCTGCTCTACCACATGGACGGCGGCATGATGCGCGAAGTGCGGGTGGACGCATGAGCCGCCCCCACCTTGCTCCGCTCGCCCAGGCCACCGGCCTGGCGCTGCTGCTCGCGCACGCTGCGGTGCATGCGCAGCATGCCCACACGGCCGACACCGACGGCGGCGACGCACCCACTGCCGCGCCCTGCGCCTGCCCGGCACCCGCTGCCACCACACCCATGGCGGGCGCTGCGGAGGCATCGCAGCCCGGCACGGCAATGCACGGCGCCATGGACCACGCAGCCATGGGGCATGCCGCGCACGCGCCGACCATGCAAGACACGTCTGCGGCAGAGCACGCCGACGCCATGTCGCACGCGCACATGGACCACGCCACGAAGGACCACGCGGCCGCGCCGGCGTCGCAGGTCGATCACAGCCACCGCGCGCATCACGCACACGACGGCATGCATCACGACCGCATGGACCATGCGACGCCGCCTGCACCCGAACCGACAGCGTGCCACTGTCCTGCGAGCGCCGACACATCGCTGCCGCGCGAGCCGATCCCGCCGATCACCGCCGCCGACCGTGCGGCCGCGTTCCCGGTGCTGCGCGAGCACGGCATGGCGCACGGCGCCGCGCGCACCGGCTACCTGCTGGTCGATCGCCTGGAGGGCTGGGACAACGCCCACGGCAGCGGCCAGGCCTGGGAAGCGCGCGGCTGGTACGGCGGCGACATCGACCGGCTGTGGCTGCGCAGCGACGGCGAACGCGAGGGCGGCCGCACCACGGCCTCCTCGCTGGAACTGGCTTATGGCCGCGCGATCTCGCCTTGGTGGGACATGCTGATCGGCGCCAGGCAGATATTCGCGCCGGGCCGCGCGCGAACCTCGGCGGCGTTCGGCGTGCAAGGCATGGCGCCGTACAAGTTCGAGGTGTCGGCCATGCTGTACGTCGGCGAGGGCGGCCATGCCAGCCTGCACCTGGAAGGCGAGTACGACGTGCTGCTGACCAATCGCCTGATCCTGCAGCCACGGCTGGAAGCGGAACTGGCCGCGCGCGACGATCCGGCGCATCGCATCGGCAGCGGCCTGACCACCGTGGAGGGCGGGTTGCGCCTGCGCTACGAAGTCACCCGCCGATTCGCACCGTATGTCGGCGTGGAGCACGTGCGCAGCTTCGGCGACACCACCGACCTGCGCCGCGCCGATGGCGAGGCGGCGCGCGAGACGCGCTGGGTCGCCGGCCTGCGGTTCTGGTTCTGAGCGGACGGCAACGCGGCGCGGCGCTGTCCGTCGACAGTCGTTCTCCCCATCCAGGGTCGGCCGCAGTTCACCCGGTACATGCGAGGGTTCGGGCGGCCCTGTGCGCACCACGCACGCGGGGCTGTCACCGTCGATCGCCCAGGAGACCCGCTCGATGCACGAATCCGCCAACGCCGCCGTTCCCGCGGCCCGCCGGTGGCTCGGCCGGGCAGGCATCGCCTGCCTGGCCGTGCTCGCCGCTTGCGCATGTTCGACCGCCATGCAGCAACGCCTTCTGCTGCCGGACGGCACCCACGCGGCTGCCGACGCGCAGGACGCCAACGCGGCCAGGGCAGTGATCGTCTACTTCGATCGCAGCGGCGACGTCGAGCAGACCAAGCGCCGCATCAGCGCGGCGGCGGCGGGCTGGCATGCCCCGATGCTGTACACGCTCGACCGCGTCGGCGCCATCGTGTTGGGGGTCCCGACCGGGAAGACCGCCGAGCGCCTCATCGCCGACGTCGGCGCCATCGCGGGCGTGCTGATGGCGGTACCCGATGGCCAACAGCAACTGCAGCAGGACGCGTCGTCGCCCCCTTCGTCGGTGCGGTAGCCAGCGGGCCGATGCCAGGGGCGCCCGCGCCTGCGGGCGAGCGCGCTGGATGGCCTGGACGCGTCCGCGCGCGCCGGTGCGGCCGTCTCCCGCAGACGCGGCGCTGTCGGTTTCCAGGATCGGCCACGACAGGCGTCATGGCAATGCCCGCCACGGCCGAAGCCGCTGCTACAACACGGCTCCCGCAAGAATGCTTCAGCTAGGCGTGCAGCGCCGCCTGCAACCCCACCACCTCGTGCCGCGGCGGACGCAGCGCCCCCAGCGTGCCGACCAATTCGCGATAGCTGCGCGCAAGTTGCGCGAACAGTCCCGCATCGCTGTCGCGGCTCTCGGCGACTTCGGCATAGGCGCCGCGGCCCAGATCGATGAAGTAGTCCACGCTGACCCGACGTCGCGCCGCCACGCCAGGGAACAGCCCGGCGATCAGCAGGCAACCGTCGCCGACCTCACGCAAGGCGTCGGCACGTGCACGCCCCACCTGCTCCTGCGCATGCAGCCAGGCCAGCGCCTGGATGCGCGCCAGCAACTGCGCGTCGCGCTGGTAGCGCAGCAGCATGAACACCAGATAGTGCTCGCGTGATTCGTCCAGCGGCCGGCCCAGGCGCTGCCCGGCCTCGTGCACCAGCGCCTGCCACAGCTCGGCCGGCGCCCCCTGTCTGAAAGACTCGTACATGCGTCCTCCTGCGTGGTGGGAACCCTCGCAGGAAGCTTATGCATAACCCGGGCCAATGCGCTGGCAGCCGGCCATGGCGCCTGCCAAGCCAGCGGTGCGGCGACTTACTCCACCGTCACCGACTTGGCCAGGTTGCGCGGCTTGTCCACGTCGGTGCCGCGCGCCAGCGCGGTGTGGTAGGCCAGCAACTGCACCGGCACGGTGTGCAGCACCGGGCTGAGCACGCCGGCGTGGCGCGGCGTGCGGATCACGTGCACGCCGTCCGATTCGTTGAAGTTGCTGTCCTGGTCGGCGAACACGAACAGCTCGCCACCGCGCGCGCGCACTTCCTGCATGTTCGACTTCACCTTCTCCAACAAGGTGTCGTTGGGCGCGATCACCACCACCGGCATGTTGGCGTCGACCAGCGCCAGCGGGCCGTGCTTGAGCTCGCCAGCCGGATAGCCCTCGGCGTGGATGTAGGTGATCTCCTTGAGCTTGAGCGCGCCTTCCAGGGCGATCGGGTAATGCAGGCCGCGGCCGAGGAACAGCGCGTTGTGCTTGTCGGCGAAGCGCTCGGCCCATACCGCGATCTGCGGTTCCAGGTTGAGCACGTGCTGCACGCTGCCGGGCAGGTACCGCAGTTGCTCCAGGTACTCGGCCTCCTGTTCGGCGCTCAGCCGCCCGCGGCGCTTGGCCAGCACGCAGGTGAGCTGGAACAGCGCCGCCAGCTGGGTGGTGAAGGCCTTGGTCGAAGCCACGCCGACCTCTGCGCCGGCGCGGGTGTACAGCACCATCGCACTGGCGCGCGGGATCGCGCTCTCGGGCACGTTGCAGATCGACAGGGTCTTGGTATGGCCCAGCGCCTTGGCGTACTTGAGCGCCTCCATCGTGTCCAGGGTTTCGCCGGACTGGGAGATGGTCACGATCAGCTGCCGCGGATTGGCGCAGGCATCGCGGTAGCGGTACTCGCTGGCGATCTCGACGCTGCACGGCAGCCCGGCGATGCCTTCGATCCAATAGCGCGCGGTCAGCCCGGCGTAGTAGCTGGTGCCGCAGGCCAGGATCTGCACGCCGTCCACGTCGGCCAGCAGCGCCTCGGCCTTGCTGCCGAACAGCGTGGTGTCGAAGCCGCCGGCGTCGAACAGCGCCTCCAGCGTGTCGGCCAGCGCGCGCGGCTGCTCGTGGATCTCCTTCTGCATGAAGTGGCGGTACGGGCCCAGCTCCAGCGAGGCCAGCGACACGTCGGACACGTGCGGCTCGCGCTGCACCGGCTGGTCCTGCGCGTCGTACACCTGCACGCCGTCGCGGCGCAGTTCGGCGGTGTCGCCTTCTTCCAGGAAGATCACCCGGCGCGTGGCCTGGATCACCGCCGAGACATCCGAGGCGATGAAGTTCTCGCCCTCGCCCAGGCCGATCAGCAGCGGGCAGCCCATGCGCGCGCACACCAGTAGGTCCGGGCGCGACTTGCTCACCGCGGCCACGGCATAGGCGCCGGTCAGCTCCTTCACCGCCGCCTGCAGCGCGCCGAGCAGGTCGCGGCCCTGGGCGATGTAGTGGTGGATCAGGTGGGCGATGACCTCGGTATCGGTCTGCGATTCGAACACGTAGCCCAGCGCGGTCAGGCGCTCGCGCTGCTGCTCGTGGTTCTCGATGATGCCGTTGTGGACCAGCGCCAGGTCGCCATGACTGACGTGCGGGTGCGCATTGGCCTCGGTGACGCCGCCATGGGTCGCCCAGCGGGTGTGGCCGATGCCCAGCGGCGCGTGCAGGCCTTCGGCCAGCGCGGCGCTCTCGGTCTCGGACACGCGGCCGGTACGGCGCACGCGGTGGACCTGCCCGTCGGCGATGGCGGCGATGCCGGCCGAGTCGTAGCCCCGGTATTCCAGGCGCTTGAGCCCCTCGATCAGGACCGGAACCACATCGCGATCCGCGATCGCACCGACGATACCGCACATAGCCAGCCCCTCAGACGAAAAGTCCATCATTCTAGCGAAGTCCGCTGAATGTCTCGCCGCTGTCCGCTGCCGGACACAGGGCGTGTCACCCATTCCCGAGCATGCCCCCGCCCTGGTGTCCGCGAACGTGTCCGCGGACACCCGGACACCTGTCCGCACCGTCCGCACCCATGTAATTCAATGACTTGCAATTGGCACGCATCGTGCTGTGAAGTCCCCATCCTCACCGCTGCGACCGTCCGATGATCCGTGACACCTCCGCCCAGGACCAGGTTCTCGCCCGCCCCCGCTCCGCGGCCTGGCGCCGCTGGCTGTGGCCCGGGCTGATCGCGGCGCTGGTGCTGCTTGGCATCGCCTTCGCCGCACGCGGCTGGATCGCCGGCAGCCGCTCGTTCGACGCACAGCGGGTGCGCATCGCCACGGTGACCCGCGGCGACCTGGTCCGCGACATCTCCGCCGACGGCCGCCTGATCGCCGCCAACAGCCCCACCCTGTACGCGATCTCCGGCGGCACGGTGACCCTGAAGGTGGTCGCCGGCGACGTGGTCAAGCAGGGCCAGGAGCTGGCCGAGATCGACAGCCCGGAACTGCGCAGCAAGCTCGCCCAGGAAGAAGCCACCCTGGCCGGCCTGCAGGCCGAGGCCGGCCGTGCCGACCTGGACGCGACCCTGGCCCGCGCCAACGCCAGCAAGCTGATCGACCAGGCGCAGATCGAACGGCAGGCGGCCAGCCGCGACCTGGAGCGCTACCAGCGCGGCTATGAAGGCGGCGCGGTGCCGGCAGTGGAACTGGCCAAGGCCCAGGACACCCTGAAGAAAGCCGACATCGCGATGAGCCACGCGCAGAAGGATTCGGGCCTGCAGGCGCAGGGCGCCTCGCTGGACGCGCGCAACAAGCGCCTGCTCGCCGAGCGCCAGCGCGCGGTGGTGGCCGAGGTGCAGCGCCAGGTCGACCTGCTGACCCTGCGCTCGCCGTTCGACGGCCAGGTCGGCCAGGTGCAGGTCTCGCAGCACACCAACGTCGCCGCCAACGCGCCGGTGTTGAGCGTGGTCGACCTCTCCAAGTTCGAACTGGAGATCAAGGTGCCGGAAAGCTTCGCCCGCGACCTGGCGATCGGCATGCCGGCGCAGTTGACCAGCGGTGCCGGCGAACCCTTCGCCGGCGCGATCTCGGCGGTGTCGCCGGAAGTGGTCAACGGCGAGGTCAACGCGCGCATCCGCTTCACCGACAAGCAGCCGCCGGGCCTGCGCCAGAGCCAGCGCATGAGCGCGCGGGTGCTGCTGGATACCCGCAAGAACGTGCTCAAGCTCGAGCGCGGCCCGTTCGTCGAGCAGTCCGGCGGCCGCTACGCCTACGTCATGGACGGCGACTCGGCGGTGCGCCGCCCGGTCGAACTGGGCGTCACCAGCCTGGGCGAAGTCGAAGTGCGCTCGGGCCTGCAGCCGGGAGACCGGGTCGTGGTCTCCGGCAGCGACCTGTTCGGCGATGCGCCGCAGGTGACGGTGCATTGAAGGCTGGGATTGGGGAGTCGGGATTGGGGATTCGCAAGCCTCTCTCGTTTTCCTTTCCTGGCCACTGATTCCGAATCCCGACATCCCTAATCCCTAATCCCCAATCCCCGCTCCACCACCACAGGAACTCACGCCATGCTCGAAATGCGCTCCGTCTCCAAGGTCTTCCGCACCGAACAGGTCGAGACGCATGCGTTGCGCTCGCTGGACCTGCATGTCCGCGAGGGCGAGTTCGTCGCCGTCACCGGGCCGTCGGGGTCGGGCAAGACCACCTTCCTCAACATCGCCGGGTTGCTGGAAACCTTCACCAGCGGCCAGTACCTGCTCGACGGCCAGGACGTCAGCAACCTCAACGACGATGCGCGCTCGCGCATGCGCAACCAGAAGATCGGCTTCATCTTCCAGGGCTTCAACCTGATCCCCGACCTCAACCTGTTCGACAACGTCGACGTGCCGCTGCGCTACCGCGGCATGGGCGCGGCCGAGCGCAAGCAGCGCATCGAGGAGGCGCTGAGCCGGGTCGGGCTGGGCTCGCGCATGAAGCACTATCCGTCCGAACTGTCCGGCGGCCAGCAGCAGCGCGCGGCGATCGCCCGCGCCCTGGCCGGCAGCCCGCGCCTGCTGCTGGCCGACGAACCGACCGGCAACCTCGACTCGCAGATGGCGCGCGGGGTGATGGAACTGCTGGAGGAGATCAATGCGCAGGGCTCGACCATCGTCATGGTCACCCACGACCCGGAACTGGCCGCGCGCGCGCAGCGCAACGTGCACATCGTCGACGGCCAGGCCACCGACCTGCAGCGCGAACCGGTGCTGGTGCAGGGCGGCGCGGCGGCGGCGTCCGCCAACGATCACCGCTGAGACAGGCCCTGCCATGTCGCTGCCGTATGCCGTGGAACTGGGATTGCGTGGAATGCGTCGGCATCCGCGCACGGTGTTGCTCGCCGTGCTCACGCTCGCCCTGGGCCTGGCATCGGTGATGACGATGCTGACCTTGCAGGCGATGCTGTCCGCCGATCCACTGCCCGGCCTCAGCCAGCAGCTGTACCTGGGCTGGGTGGACTCGCGGCAGGTCGCCCGCCAGGACGACCCCGACGCTGGCGAGCCGCCTCAGGCGCTGTGGAAGCTGGACGATGCCACGGCATTCATGGCTACGCTGCCGCAGGTGCGGCAGGCGGCGCTGACGCTGAGCACGTTCGACGTGAGCGACCAGGCACGCACGCGCCACCAGCAGGCCTACGCGATCAGCGCGCTGGGACCGATGCCGGCGCTGTTCGGCCTGCCGCTGCGGTCCGGCCGCTACTGGACGGACGCAGAAGAACGCAACCGTGCGCCGGTGGCCATCATCAGCCACGCGCTCAGCCTGAAGCTGCTGGGCAGCGAGAACGGCGTCGGCCGGCAGATCCGACTGGGCAAGCAGCTGTTCCAGGTCGTCGGCATCAGCGACGACTGGAGACCGCGCCCGGCCTTCTACTTCCTCAATGGGCCGGAAGCGGCCTGGCAGCAGTATCCGCTGGAGGTGTTCGTTCCGGCACGGGCGGCCCTGGACGCGGACGCCAAGCCGGGATTCGTCCAGGACTGCGACGACACCGGCCACGCCGGCGTGCGCTTCAACGAACTCGACCTCGGTGCCTGCCGCTGGCTGATGCTCTGGGCGCAGTTGTCCACCCCCGTGCAGGTAAACGCCTACCGCGATGCGCTGTCCGCGTTCGCACAAGCGCGCCATGCCGATGGGGTTTTCCAGCGCGCGCCGCAGGTCGCCTTGTACGGCGTGGCCGAGTGGCTTGCGCGCAACCGCGTGGTCCCGGACAGCGTGCGCCTGAACGTCTGGCTGGCGCTCGCGCTGCTCGGGCTGTGCATCGTCAATGTCGCCGGCCTGCTGGCCGCACGTTTCCTGCGCCGCTCCGCCGAAATCGGCGTGCACCGGGTCCTGGGCGCCCCGCGCGCGGCGGTGTTCGTCCGCTGCCTGACCGAAGCCGGCGCGATCGGCCTGTTGGGCGGCGTGCTGGCATTGCCGGCCACGCTGTTCGGCCTGTGGATCGTGCGCATGCAGGCGGAGGCCTACAGCGACCTGGCACGCTTCCAGCCCAGCCTGTTCCTGGCGATGGTGGCGCTGGCGATCGGCACCGGCCTGCTGGTCGGCCTGCTCCCGGCGTGGCGTGCAGCGTTGCTGCAACCGGCGCTGCAAGTGAAAAGCCTCTGAGGGCCCGTCGATGCCACTGCGCCCCTATCTCTCACCCCTGTTGCGGCATCCGCTGATGCCGCTGCTGGTGATCGTGCAGACCGTCCTGGCCTGCGCGATCCTGACCAACGTGCTGTTCCTGCTGTGGCAGAAGCTGGCGCCGATGCTGGTCCCGGACGGCATCGCCCGCGATGAGGTCATTTTGGTCGACCAGGTGATCAATGGCCAAGGCGGCTGGAAAGCGCCGCAGATCCGCGCCGGCACCGACACGCTGCGCCGCATCCCCGGAGTCACCGCGGTCTCGCCGACGATCGGCCTGCCAATGAGTTCCTCCATGGTCATGGTCGGCCGCGTCGCCGGCCCTGCGGCGACCGAGCGCGTGAGCCTGCTGGTCGGCGACGACCTGATCGATGCGTTGGGCCTGGACCTGGTGGCCGGACGCAACTTCAGCGCCGACGAAATGCGGGTCGGCGACCTGCCCGCCGCGACCGCGTCCGACCGCACCACCGCGGTCATCCTCACCCAGGCGCTGGCGCAGCGGCTGTTCGGCTCGCGCCCGGCGCTGGGCGGCGTGCTCACCAACGGACAGGCGAACGCGACCAAGCGTTTCGTCGTGGTCGGCATCGTCCGCCACCTGCTGCGCTACCAGCTCGACGCGCTGGACGACGGCAAGGCCGAGTACACGATGCTGACGGCGGGCACAGTCACCGGGACGCCGATCCTGACCTACGCGGTGAGGACCGCGCCGGAGCGGCGCGCGGCCGTGATGGCCGAGATCCCGCAACGTCTGCAGCAGTTGTTCGGCGACGCGCTGCTGCGCGGGATCACGATCCGTGCGAACGACTACGAATCCCAGCGCAACGAACGGCTCCAGCCGCGCCGCGCCGCAGTGTGGCTGTTCGGCACCGCCAGTGCGGTGGTCACCCTCATCACCCTGATCGGCATCGCCAGTCTCAGCGGTTTCTGGATCCAGCAGCGGACCCGGCAGATCGGCATCCGCCGCGCCCTGGGCGCCAGCCGCGGCCAGATCCTGCGGCATTTCCTGCTGGAAAACCTGGTGGTCATCGGCAGCGGCGTGGTCCTGGGCATGCCATTGGCCTACATCGCCAATCTCTGGTTGATGCAGCACTACGAGCTGCCGCGGCTGCCCGCCGCCTGCCTGCCGATCGGCTTGCTCGCCCTGTTGCTGCTAGGCCAATGCGCGGTGTTGTCGCCGGCGCGGCGCGCCGCCGCGATCCCGCCCGCCACCGCCACCCGCAGCGCCTGAGCCAAGGACCCCATGTTCCGTTACTACATCCAACTGGCAGTACGCAGCCTGCGCCGCAGCCCGGTGCTCACCGCGCTGATGGTGCTGTCCATCGCCGTGGGCATCGGCGCGGCGATGACCACGCTGACGGTGATGCGGTTGCTGTCCGGCGATCCCTTGCCCGGGCGCAGCCAGCAGATCTTCTTCGCGCAACTCGATCCGCGCCCCAGCAACGGCGCCAACCAGACGCCGTACGACAAGCTCGACTACCCCTCGGCCATGGACCTGTGGACGCGCGGGCGCGCCGATCGCCAGGCCATGGTCGCCGAGAGCGAGATCAAGGTGCACGCGGCGGACGGCGCCACCCCGCCGTTCATGACCCAGTTGCTGATGACCCAGGCCGATTTCTTCCCGATGTTCCAGGTGCCGTTCGCCTACGGCAGCGGCTGGCGCGCGCGCGACGACCAGGACCGGGCGCGGGTGGCGGTGATCTCGTCCGACCTCAACGCCAAGCTGTTCCAGGGCCGCAACAGCGTCGGCCGCAGCCTGCTGGTGCGCGGCACGGCGGTGCGCATCGTCGGCGTGCTGGCGCCGTGGCGGCCGTCGCCGCTGTTCTACACGCTGGCCGGCGGCAGCTTCGCCCATGGCGATACCGCCAGCTTCTACGGACGGCCGCAGGACGTGTTCATGCCGCTGTCCAGCAGCCTGGAGGTCAACGACGGCCACATCCAGCCGTGGACCTGTTTCAGCAAGCCCGAGGCCAACCTGGACCTGCGCAGCGCGCCGTGCGTGTGGCTGCAGTTGTGGGTGCAGTTGGACACGCCGGCGAAGGTCGCCGACTACCGCCGGCTGCTGGCCGACTACGCCGCGCAGCAGCACGCCGCCGGGCGCATCGGCCGCGCCGACACCGCGCGCCTGCTGTCGCTGCCGCAATGGCTGGACCATAACCGCGTGGTGCCGGGCGACGTGCGCCTGCAGAGTTGGCTGGCGCTGGCGTTTCTGGGCCTGTGCCTGTTCAACAGCGTCGGCCTGCTGCTGGCCAAGTTCCTGCGCCGCGGTGGCGAGATCGGCGTGCGCCGCGCGCTGGGGGCCTCGCGCCGCGCGATCTTCGCGCAGTGCCTGACCGAGGCCAGCGTGATCGGCCTGCTCGGCGGCGCCGGCGGCTGGCTGCTGACCCTGCTGGGCCTGTGGAGCGTGCGCCAGCAGCCCACCGCCTACGCCGACCTGGCGCATCTGGACCCGACGACGTTCGCCGGCACCTTCGCCCTGGCGATCGCCTGCAGCCTCGCCGCCGGCCTGTTCCCCGCCCTGCGCGCCAGCCGTATCGCGCCGGCCATGCAACTCAAGAGTCTGTAACCGGGGCCCGCGACCATGCAGATCACGCCCATCCTCAGCGCGCTGTCGCGCCATCGCATCGCCGCCGCGCTGATCGCGCTGGAAGTGGCGCTTGCCTGCGCCGTGCTGTGCAACGCCTTCTTCCTGATCGGCAATCGTCTGGAGCTGGTGCACCTGCGCAGCGGCATCGACGAGACCGCGCTGGGCCTGGTGTCGCTGTCCGGCTGCGACGGCTGCAACGCCGCCGACGTCAACGCCCGCGCGCTGGATGCGGTGCGCCGCACGCCCGGCGTGCGCGCGGCAGGTGCCATCAACACCGTCCCGTTCGCGCCGCCGGTGTTCAACAACGGGCTTTGCCTGGACCAGGACTGCACCCGGGTCGGCGGCGTGCCGCACTTCTACATGGTCAGCCCGGGCGCCGTCGCGGCACTGGCGCTGCAGCCGGACAGCGGCCGCGCGTTCGGCGACGCGGACTACCAGCCGCTCGACAACGGCATCCCGACCGCGGCCGGTGTGTGGATCACGCGGGCGCTGGCCGCGCACCTGTGGCCGGGCCAGGATCCGCTGGGCAAGGAATTCTGGTCCGGCGGCCATTTCCGGGTGATCGGCACGCTGGAGCACCTGGCGCGCCCCGATCCGGGCCGCAGCGAGGATGGCGTGATCGGCAGCGACTGGTCGGTGGTGATCCCGGTGCGCGAGGCCGCGCAGTCCGGCACCTATGTGCTGCGTGCCGATCCGCGCGACTTGCCACGGGTGTTGGCGCAGGCGCGCGCCGCAGTGGCACGGGCGGTGCCCGAGGCGGTGCTGGACAACGCCAACAGCAAGCCGCTGGACGACCTGCGCCAGACGTATTTCCAGAGCGACCGGGCGATGACCGGGCTGCTGGTGGCGATCATCGTCGCGATGCTGCTGGTGACCGCGCTGGGAATCGTCGGCCTGGCCAGTTTCTGGGTGCAGCAGCGCACCAAGCAGATCGGCATCCGCCGCGCGCTCGGCGCCACCCGCCGCGACATCCTGCGTTATTTCCAGACCGAGAATCTGCTGCTGGTCGGCGCCGGCGTGGCCCTGGGCATGTTGCTGGCCTACGGCGGCAACGTGCTGCTGATGCGGGTCTTCGAACTGGAACGGTTGCCGGCCAGCTACCTGCCGGTCGGCGCGCTGCTGCTGTGCGCGCTGGGCCAGCTCGCCGTCCTCGGCCCGGCGCTGCGCGCCGCCGCCGTCGCCCCCGCCATCGCCACCCGCAGCGCCTGACCCGGAGCCCGCATGTTCGCTTACTACCTTCGCCTGGCGCTGCGCAGCTTCGGCCGCAACCGCATCCTCACCGGGCTGATGGTGCTGGCCGTGGCGCTCGGCATCGGCGCGTCGATGACCATGCTGACCGTGCTGCACACGCTCTCCGGCGACCCGCTGCCCGGGCGCAGCGCCACGCTGTTCCATCCGCAGCTGGATCCGCGTCCGCGCAACCTGCCCAGCGCCGACCCCGAGCCGCCGGACGAGCTGACCTGGCAGGACGCCACCGCGCTGTACCGGGCACAGGCGGCGCCGGCGCAGACCATGACCAGCGCGAACTGGCTGCCGGTGCGCCAGACCGTGCCCAACAGCCCCTTGCGCATGCTCACCACCCGCGCCGCCACCGCCGACCTGTTCGGCATGTTCGGCATGCGCTTCGTGTACGGCAGCGGCTGGAGCCGGCGCGACGACAGCCAGCGCGCGCCGGTGGTGGTGCTGAGCCGCAAGCTCAACGACGCGCTGTTCGGTGGCGCGGACAGCGTCGGCAAGACCCTCACCATCGCCACACGCCCGTTCCGGGTGATCGGAGTGATCGACGCCTGGAACGCGCAGCCGCGCTTCTACGATCTCAACTCCGGCGCGTACACGCCGCCGGAGGAACTGTACATGCCGTTCGAGACCTGGCTGGACCTGCCGCAGGACTACGGCTACGGGCCGATGCAGTGCTGGGGCAAGGATGGCGAGGCCGGCCTGCACGACCCCAAGGCCGCGCAATGCACCTGGGTGCAGTACTGGGTGGAACTGGAAAGCCCGGCGCAGGCCGCCGACTACAAGGCCTACCTGGAGAACTATTCGGCCCAGCAGCGCGCCGCCGGCCGCTTCCAGCGCCCCAACAACGTGCGCCTGCGCAACGTCATGCAGTGGCTGGACCACAACGAAGTGGTGCCCGGCGACGTGCGCCTGCAGCTGTGGCTGGCGATGGGCTTCCTGCTGGTGTGCCTGCTCAACACCGTCGGCCTGCTGCTGGCCAAGTTCCTGCGCCGCAGCGGCGAGATCGGCGTGCGTCGCGCGCTCGGCGCCTCGCGCGGGGCGATCTTCGCGCAATGCCTGGTGGAGGCCGGCGCCATCGGCCTGGCCGGCGGCGTGGCCGGCCTGGGACTGGCCACGCTCGGGCTGTGGGCCGTGCGCCAGCAGCCGGCCAGCTACGCCAAGCTGGCGCATCTGGATCCCAGCATGCTGGCGCTGACCTTCGCCATGGCGGTGGGCGCCAGCCTGCTCGCCGGCCTGTTGCCGTCGTGGCGCGCCATCCAGGTGGCCCCCGCCCTGCAGCTCAAGTCCTGATCCTGCGCGCCCTGCGCCTTCCACGCTTTCTAACAAGGTCATCGCCATGGATATCCGCCCCATCCTGTCCACCCTGCGCCGGCACAAGACCGCCGCCGCGCTGATCGTGCTGGAGATCGCCTTGGCCTGCGCGATCGTGTGCAACGCGCTGTTCCTGATCGGCAACCGCATCGAGACCCTGCACCGGCCCAGCGGCATCGCCGAGTCGGAACTGGTGACGATCTCGCTGGGCGGCATCGGCCAGCAGGTCAACGCCGCCGCGCGCACCCGCGAGGACCTGGCCGCGTTGCGCGCCGTACCCGGCGTGCGTAACGCCACCCTGCTCAACCAGGTGCCGTTCGTGCACTACTCCTGGAACACCAGCCTGTCGCTGACCCCGGACCAGGAGCGGCCCACCCTCAACGCGGCGCAGTACATGGCCGAGGAGGGCACGCTGAAGACCCTGGGCCTGAAGCTGGTGGCCGGTCGCGATTTCGCGCCCGACGAGTACATGGATCTGGAAGCGGCGCAGACCGACAAGCGGATCCAGGAGAAAGGCACCGCGATCATCCTCAACCGCGCCACCGCGGAAAAGATGTTCCCGGGGCAGAACGCGCTGGGCAAGACCGTGTACACCGGGCCGGTGGGCGCCCGCGTGGTCGGCATCGTCGAGACCCTGGCGCGGCCCACCGCCGCCAGCGGCCTGGCCGAGATCGACTACGCGATGCTGCTGCCGTTTCGCCTGAGCTACACCGACGGCCTGTACGTGCTGCGCGTCACCGACCCGGCGCGGCGCCAGGAAGTGCTGAACGCGGCCACCGCGGCGCTGATGAAGGTCGACAGCAGCCGGCTGGTGCTCAAGCAGCAGACCTACAGCGAGATCCGCGACGCCTACTTCCAGGGCGACCGCGCCATGGTGTGGCTGCTCGGCGCGGTGTGCGTGGCGTTGCTGGTGGTAACCGCGCTGGGCATCGTCGGCCTGGCCAGCTTCTGGGTGCAGCAGCGCACCAAGCAGATCGGCATCCGCCGCGCGCTCGGCGCCACCCGCGGGCAGATCCTGCGCTACTTCCAGACCGAGAACTTCCTGCTGGCCAGCACCGGCATCGTGCTCGGCATGCTGCTGGCCTACGCCATCAACCAGTGGCTGATGGGCAAGTACGAACTGCCGCGGCTGCCGCTGTCCTACCTGCCGATCGGCGCGGTGGCGCTGTGGTTGCTCGGCCAGCTGGCGGTGTTCGCGCCGGCGCGCCGCGCCGCCGACGTGCCGCCGGCCGTCGCCACCCGCAGCACCTGATCCATCCCGTTGGCCGGCTCCGGCCGGCCTTTTTTCATCGAGCGCGCCATGCCCCGCAACCATCGCCCACTGCCGTCCTCCGGTCTCCTGCGCCACGCGCCTGCGTGGCCGCAGCCATGCCCGATCGGCCTGGCGGCGCCGGTGCGGCGCGGCCGTTGAACGTCGCCGCCATGGCACTGGGTCCGATGCTCTCGACGCTGTCCCGGCACCGCACCGCGGCGACGCTGATCGTGCTGGAGATCGCGCTGGCCTGCGCGATCGTCTGCAACGCGCTGTTCCTGATCGGCAACCGCATCGCGACCCTGCGCAGCGCCAGCGGCGTCGCCGAAGCGGAACTGGTGACGATCGCCCTCGGCGGCATCGGCCGGCAGGTCGACGCGGCGGCACGCACCCGCGAAGACCTGGCCGCGTTGCGCGCGCTGCCCGGCGTGCGCAACGCCACCGTCGTCAACCAGATGCCGTTCGGGGACGCCGCCTGGAACGTCGGCCTGAATCTGACCCCCGACCAGGAATGGCCCACGCTCAATGCCGCGCAGTACAAGGCCGAGGACGCCACGCTGCGCACGCTGGGCCTGCGCCTGATCGCCGGGCGCGATTTCCGCGCCGACGAATACCTGGACCTGGACGCCGTGCGCAACGACGAGCGCCTGCGCAACGCCGGCGGCGCGGTCATCCTCAACCGGGCGGCGGCGGAGAAGATGTTTCCCGGACAGAACGCGCTGGGCAGGACCGTTTACCGCGGCACCGTGCCGGCGCAGGTGGTCGGCATCGTCGACGCCCTGGCCCGCCCCAACCCGGACCTGGTCGGCCCGGCGCAGGCGCCCTACGCATTGCTGATTCCGCTGCGCATGCCCTACACCGACGGGCTGTACGTGCTGCGCGTGCGCGACCCGGCGCAACGCCAGGCCGTGCTCGCCGCGGCGACCGCGGCGCTGATGCAGGTGGACAGCAGCCGGCTGGTGCTCGATCAGCAGACCTACAGCGAGATCCGCGACGCCTATTTCCAGGGCGACCGCATCATGGTGTGGCTGCTCGGCGCGGTGTGCGTGTTGTTGCTGGTGGTCACCGCGCTGGGCATCGTCGGCCTGGCCAGTTTCTGGGTGCAGCAGCGCACCCGGCAGATCGGCATCCGCCGTGCCCTCGGCGCCACCCGCAGCCAGATCCTGCGCGACTTCCAGGCCGAGAATTTCCTGCTGACCAGCGCCGGCATCGCGCTGGGCATGCTGCTGGCGTACGCGATCAACCAGTGGCTGATGGGCCGGTACGAACTGCCGCGGCTGCCGCTGTCCTACCTGCCGCTCGGCGCGGCGACGCTGTGGCTGCTCGGCCAGTGCGCGGTGCTCGCGCCGGCGCGGCGCGCGGCGGCGGTGCCGCCGGCCGTGGCCACCCGCAGCCTCTGATCCCGTCCTTCCATCGCCCGCCACCGCCCCCTTCTCCAGGACACCACGATGTTCGGCTACTACTGCAAACTGGCGCTGCACAGCTTCGGTCGCAACCGCCTGCTGACCGCCCTGATGGTGCTGGCGATCGCGGTCGGCATCGGCGCGTCGATGACCACGCTGACCGTGTTCCACGTGCTGGCGGCCGATCCCATTCCCGGCAAAAGTGCGCAGCTGTTCAATGTCGAACTCAATCTTCAGCCGGACGACCACTACGATCCGAACGACACCGATCCGCAGCAACTGAGCCGGCACGATGCCGAGACGTTGCTGCGCGACCGGCGCGGCGACCGCCAGGCGATGATGTCGGCCGGCGGCGTGACCGTGATCCCTGCGCAAGCGGCGCAGACCCCGTTCGGCGCCGAAGCGCGCTACACCAGCGCCGATTTCTTCCCCATGTTCGCGGTGCCGATGCGCTACGGCCACGCCTGGACCGCGGACGACGATGCCCGGCGCGCGCGCGTGGTGGTCATCTCGCAACGCCTCAACGCGCAACTGTTCGGCGACGTGGACAGCGTCGGCCGCGAACTGCAGCTCGGCGATAGCGTGCTGCGGGTGGTCGGGGTGATGGGCGACTGGAACATGAATCCGCGCTTCTACGACCTGACCAATACCGAGTACGGCAACAGCGAGGACGTTTTCGTGCCGTTCTCCACCGCACGCGACCTGGACCTGGACGTCAGCGGCTCGATGTCCTGCTGGGGCGACACGGCCGATGGCAAGAACAGCGAAAACGCCCCCTGTGCCTGGATCCAGTACTGGGTGGAACTGGACAGCCCCGGCAAACGCGTCGCCTACCTGGACGCCCTGCAAGCGTATGCGCAACAGCAGCGCGACGCCGGCCGCTTCAGCCATCCGCCGGACATCCGCCTCAGCGACGTGATGACCTGGTTGGACCGCAACCACGCGGTGCCCTCCGACGTGCGTCTGCAGGTGGGGCTGGCGCTGGCGTTCCTGGGCATCTGCCTGCTCAACACCGCCGGGCTGATGCTGGCCAAGTTTCTGCGCCACAGCGGCGAGATCGGCGTGCGCCGCGCGCTCGGCGCCTCGCGGCGGACGATCTTCGCCCAGCATCTGATCGAAGCGGCGGCGATCGGCCTGGCCGGCGGTGCCGGCGGCCTGCTGCTGGCCTGGATCGGCACCTGGCTGGTACGGCAGCAGCCGGCCGACTACGCCGCGCTGGCGCACCTGGACGGCCGCATGTTGCTGCTCGCCCTGGCGATGAGCCTGGGCAGCGCGCTGCTCGCCGGCCTGCTGCCGGCCTGGCAGGCGATGCGTGTGTCCACCGCCCTGCAACTCAAGTCGCAATGACGCGCCGCGCGCGCCCTCTCCGCCAGGAACTCCCACCGTGTCCCTCCATCCCATCCTCTCCAGTCTGCGCAAGCACCGCGTCGCCGCCGGCCTGATCGTGCTGGAGATCGCCTTCAGTTGCGCCGTCGTCTGCAACGCGCTGTTCCTGATCGATCAGCGGCTCGAGCGCATGCAGCGGCCCAGCGGTGCCGCCGAGCAGGAACTGGTGCAACTGCGCAGCCGCAGCGTGGTCAGCGACGGCAATGGCGCAGCGCAGACCCGCGCCGACCTGGACGCGCTGCGCCGCATTCCGGGTGTGCGCGAGGCCAGCATCATCAACCAGCCGCTGTTCGGCGATTCGCTCGGCTACAGCGGCGTGTCGCTGCGCCCGGACCAGGAACGCAGCACCTTGCACGCGGTGCAGTACTTCGGCGACGCGCGGCTGCTCGATACCCTGGGGCTGCATCTGGTCGCAGGGCGCCGCTTCGCGGACGACGAATTCATCGACGACGCGCAACTGCGCGATCCGGTGGCCAAGCGCATCCCGCCCTCGGTCATCCTCAGCCAGTCGCTGGCGCAACGCCTGTTCCCCGGCCAGAACGCGGTGGGCCGCACCATCTACGTCTACGGCGAACACCGCATCGTCGGCGTGGTGCAACGCCTGGTGCAACCCCGCGAAGGAGGGAACGTCGGCCAGTACGAGGACACGATGCTGTTCCCGGTGAACGTTCCCTACGATCGCGGCACCTACCTGCTGCGCGTGCGCGATCCGGCGCAGCGCGAGGCAGTGCTGCGGCAAGCCAAGGCGACGCTGTCGCAACACGGTCCACGGCGGATGGTGAACGGCGGCAAGACCCTGCAACAAGCACGCGCGGACTACTACCGCGACGACCAGGCGATGGCCTGGCTCCTGGTCGGCGTCTGCGTCCTGCTGCTGTTGGTCACCGCCCTGGGCATCGTCGGCCTGACCAGTTTCTGGGTGCAGCAGCGCACCAAGCAGATCGGCATCCGCCGCGCGCTCGGCGCTACCTGCACGCAGATCCTGCGGCATTTCCAGTTGGAGAACTTCCTGCTCGCCAGCGCCGGCATCGTCCTCGGCATGCTGCTGGCCTATGCCGCCAACCTGTATCTGATGAGCGCTTACGAGCTGCCGCGGCTGCCGTTGTGGTACCTGCCGGTCGGCGCGGTGGTGCTGTGGCTGCTCGGCCAGCTCGCAGTGCTGCCGCCCGCACGTCGCGCCGCGGCGGTGCCGCCGGCGGTGGCCACGCGCAGTGTCTGAGCCGCCGATGCACGCAGGCACGACAAGCCGCGCGCGGGCTGCGATGATGCCGCCTTATCCGTTTTTCTCCGCCGGCGTGTCCCGCCGCGCCCAAGGTGCACGATGCCCTGCCTGCTGATCATCGACGACAACCCTGCGGTCGCCACCGCGCTGGAAGTGCTGTTCTCCCTGCACGACATCGACACCGTCCATGCCGACAGCCCGCAGGCCGGCCTGCAGCGCCTGGGCGAGGGCGACATCGATCTGGTCCTGCAGGACATGAACTTCACCGCCGACACCACCTCCGGCGAGGAAGGCGTGGCCCTGTTCGAGGCGATCCGCACGCGCCATCCGGATCTGCCGGTGATCCTGCTGACCGCCTGGACCCAGCTCAGCAGCGCGGTGGAGCTGGTCAAGGCCGGCGCCGCCGACTACCTGGCCAAGCCCTGGGACGACCGCAAGCTGCTGACCACCGTCAACAACCTGCTGGAGCTGTCCGAGACCCGCCGCGAACTGGAACGCCGCCGCGACGGCGAGCGCCGCCATCGCCAGCAATTGGCGCAGCGCTACGACCTGTGCGGCGCAGTGTTCGCCGATCCCGCCAGCGAGCGCGCGATCGCCCTGGCCTGCCAGGTGGCGCGCTCGGAACTGCCGGTGCTGATCACCGGCCCCAACGGCAGCGGCAAGGAGAAGATCGCGCAGATCATCCAGGCCAACTCCTCGGTACGGCGCGGCCCGTTCGTGGCGCTCAATTGCGGCGCGATCCCGGCCGAACTGATCGAGGCCGAGCTGTTCGGCGCCGAGGCCGGCGCCTACACCGGCGCCAACAAGGTGCGCGAGGGCAAGTTCGAGGCCGCCGACGGCGGCACCCTGTTCCTGGACGAGATCGGCAACCTGTCGCTGGCCGGGCAGATGAAGCTGCTGCGGGTGCTGGAGACCGGCCGGTTCGAACGGCTCGGCTCCAACCGCGAGCGGCAGGTCAAGGTGCGGGTGATCAGCGCCACCAATGCCGACCTGACCGCGATGATCCGCGACGGCAGCTTCCGCGAGGACCTGTACTACCGGCTCAACGCGGTGGAACTGTCGCTGCCGGCGCTGGCCGAGCGCCCCGGCGACATCGTGCCGCTGGCCGAACACTTCCTTTCCGGCGACAAGCCGCTGTCGGCCGGCGCCTGCCAGGCGCTGCAGCGCCATGCCTGGCCCGGCAACGTGCGCGAACTGCGCAACGTGGTGCAGCGCGCCGAACTGCTGGCCGGCGGCGCGCAGATCGAGGCGGCGGACCTCAACCTGCCCAAGCCGGCGGCCCCGCGCGCGGCCGCCGCCGCCGAACCCGACCGCGAACGCATCGTGGCGGAACTGGGCCGCGCCCATGGCGTCATCGCCCAGGCCGCCGCCGAACTGGGCATGAGCCGGCAGGCGCTGTACCGGCGCATGGACCGCTACGGCATCCCACGCGAATGAAACTGCGCCGCTCCTTCACCGTCATGCTGTTCCTGCGCCTGCTGCCGGTGCTGGCGCTGGCCGCCGCCCTGCCGTGGCTGCTGGCCTACTGGATGGACCGCGGCTGGGAAGTGGTCACGGCCTCGGCGCTGGCCCTGCTGCTGTTGATGTGGTGGACGCTGCGCCGCGCCACCGCGCCGATGCGCTCGCTGTTCCGCGCCCTGGCCGGCACCGTCAGCAGCTACCGCGACGGCGAATACAACTTCGGCGTGCACTGGCGCGGCGACGACGAACTGGGCGAGATGGTCGCCGCGCACGCGCAACTGGGCGAGATCCTGCGCGAACAGCGCCAGGGCCTGGCGCAGCGCGAGCTGATGCTCGACACCATGGTGCAGAACACCCCGGTGGCGATGCTGCTCACCTCCAAGGGCGGCGACGGCCTGCGCCGCGTGGTGTTCTCCAACCTGGCCGCGCGCAAGCTGCTGCACAGCGGCTGGAAGCTGGAAGGACAGCGCCTGGACGACCTGCTGCTGGGCGTGCCGGCGCCGCTGCGCGAGGCGATCTCGCGCGGTGGCGACAGCCTGTTCGCCATCGAAGGCAGCGACGAGGACCCGGAGGAGGAGCAAATCTACCACCTGTCGCAGCGCCGCTTCCATCTCAACGGCCGCCCGCACGAACTGCTGTTGATCCGCCTGCTCACCGCCGAACTGCGCCGCCAGGAAGTGCACACCTGGAAGAAGGTGATCCGGGTGATCAGCCACGAGCTCAACAACTCGCTGGCGCCGATCGCCTCGCTGGCGCACTCCGGCGCCGAGCTGGTGCGGCGGCAGAAGGTGGAGCGGCTGGAAGAGGTGTTCGGCACCATCGAGGAACGCGCGCGGCACCTGGAAGGCTTCATCCGCGGCTATGCGCGCTTCGCCAAGCTGCCGCAGCCGCAACTGCAGACGGTGCACTGGGCGCAATTCCTGGCCGGGCTGCAGCAGCAGATTCCGTTCGCGCTGGACCTGGAATCGCCGGACCTGCACAGCCGGGTCGATCCGGCGCAACTGCAGCAGGCCCTGCTCAACCTGGTCAAGAACGCCCACGAATCCCTGCCCGAGGGGCAGACGCCGGCCGATGGCGTGCGCGTGCGCGTGTCCACCCGCCCGGACTGGCTGCGCCTGGAAGTACTGGACCGCGGCAGCGGCATGAACGAGGCGGTGCTGCACAACGCGTTGATGCCGTTCTACTCGACCAAGCGCAACGGCACCGGCCTGGGCCTGGCCCTGACCCGCGAGATCGTCGAAGCCCACGGCGGCCGCCTGTCGCTGCACAACCGCGACGAAGGCGGACTGTGCGTGACGGTGCAGTTGCCGCAGGGGGAGCGGGGCTGATTTTTTTCGGGATTGGGGATTGGGGATTGAGCGCCGGGACCCGGGACCCGAAGAGCATGAGCGCACCTAGCCAAGCCGTGACCGTCGCGCTACGTTCCGTTCAAGCAAAAGCGCTACGATTCAGCGGCGCGCATCCAGGACACGTCGGGCGCAGTGGCTCAGTAGATCGCCATGTGGTCCATCACGGCGCGATCGACGTCGGCGCAGCCCTTGACTACGATCTCGACATTGGCCTTGCTGGTGAACGCAGCCAGGGCGAGCGAATACAGTTCCTTGAAGTGGGGCGTCGCTTCGTCGCGGTAGACCTCATAGAACACACCGCCGCATTGCTGCGGAATGTCGCTATCGGCGACGACGAGGGTGAATCGATTGGATTCCGAATATAACTTGCTGACCTTTGCATGCACGCGCTCAAACGCCGGCGCCTGAAAACTCAGCAGCGTCAGCACTGACGCCACGACAAGTCGCTTCATGATCCCCCCTGGATTGGACCGTCGCGGCATCATTGCCGCGCTTCAATCTGTATACAGTATCAGCGCTACCCCGGCAGCATCGACGACCCGGCCGCGAGGCTCAGCGCGATGGCAGCGGACAACGCATCGCCACCCGCAGGTGCATCGGGAAGCCGAGTGCGGCTTCCTGTCGCCAAGTCGCGCGCAACTGCGGACCCCACTGCGTAGGCGGCATCTCGACGAAGCCTTCGCTGGCGTAGAACGTCGCATTCCACGGCACGTCGCGCAAGGTGGTCAGCAGCATGCATTGAAAACCAGCAGCTGCCGCGGCGGCGCGCGCATGCCGCAGCAGCGCACGACCGTGGCCGCGGCGCCCGTAGCACGGATCCACGTCCATCTGTTGCACGTGGAAGCCGTCGTCCAGGCGCCCGCCGAGCAGATAGCCGACGCAACGTTCGTCCTCGTCCAACGCGACCCACAACTGCTTGCGCGCCAGTCCGGCGCGCAGCGCCTCCGCATCCAGTCCGTGCGCCGCGAACACGGCCTGCGCCGGATGTCCCTGCAGCAGGGCGCCGGCGCGCCGCTCGATCTCCGGCAATCGCGCCAACTCCTGCGCGCGCGCCAGACGAATGCGCCCGGCCATGCCTCAGTCGCGCTTGCCCGGGCGTTTCCAGCCTTCGACGGTTTCCTGCCGCACCCGTGCCACGCTCAGCTTGCCGGCCGGCGCGCTGCGGGTGATCACCGAGCCGGCGCCGATGGTGGCGCCGTCGCCGATCTCCAGCGGCGCCACCAGCGCGCTGTTGGAGCCGACGAACACGCCATCGCCGATCACCGTCTGCGACTTGTTGACGCCGTCGTAGTTGCAGGTGATCACCCCGGCACCGACGTTGACGCCGCTGCCGATGGTCGCGTCGCCGAGGTAGGTCAGGTGATTGGCTTTGCTGCCGACGCCGAGCACCGCCTTCTTGGTCTCGACGAAGTTGCCGATGTGCACGCCGTCGGCCAGCACCGTGCCCGGGCGCAGCCGCGCGAACGGGCCGATCTGCACCGCACCCTCGGCGACCACGCCTTCCAGGTCGCAATGCGCACGCACCTCGGTGCCCGGCCCCAGCACCACGTCCTTCAAGCGCACGAACGGGCCGATGCTGACGCCGTCGCCCAGTTCCACCTCGCCTTCCAGGATCACGTTGGCGTCGATGCGCACGTCGTGGCCGGCGCGCACGCGGCCGCGCTGGTCCAGGCGGTTCGGGTCGATCAGTTGCACGCCCTGCTCGCACAACGCACGCGCCGCGCGCAACTGCCAGGCACGTTCCAGTTGCGCCAGCTGCCACGGATCGTTGGCGCCCTCGGCCTCGATCGGGTCGGCCACCAGCACCATCTCGGCCGGGGTGAACTCGGCGGCGGCGGCGGCGAACACGTCGGTCAGGTAGTACTCGCCCTGCGCGTTGTCGTTGCGCAACTGCGCCAGCCAGCGCTTCAGCGCGGTGGACTCGGCGGTGACGATGCCGGTGTTGATGGTGCGGATGCGCCGCTGCTCGTCGTCGGCGTCCTTCTGCTCGACGATCGCCGCGACCTTGCCGGCGGCATCGCGCACGATGCGGCCGTAGCCGGTGGGATCCTCCGGCTCGGCCACCAGCACCGCGACGCGACCGGGCGCATGCAGCAGGCGGGTCAGGGTCTCGGCGCGGATCAGCGGCACGTCGCCGTACAGCACCAGCACCGTGGCCGCGTCGGGCACGGCCGCCATCGCCTGCTGCACCGCGTGGCCGGTGCCCAGCTGTTGCGCCTGCTCGGCCCATAGCAGGTCCGGCTGGTCGGCGAACGCCGCCAGCACCGCCTCGCCGCCGTGGCCATGGACGATGTGAATCGCGTCCGGCTGCAGTTGGCGCGCGGTCTCGATCACATGCGCCAGCATCGGCCGGCCGGCGATCGGCTGCAGCACCTTGGGCTTGACCGACTTCATCCGCTTGCCCGCGCCGGCGGCGAGGATCACGACGTGCAGGGGCAGACTCATGGGGCGGTTCCGGTGCGGGTGGACGACGAATTCTAGAGGCTGCCGGCCACGCCTGCCGTCACGACCGCGCCACACGCGGCGGGCTGCACATCCGCGCCGCAGGCGCTAGCATGCGCGATCGTCTTCTCCTGTGGATGTTCATGGGTCTCCTGCGCCAGGGCAGCCAGTTCCTGCTGATCGGCCTGCTGCAATTGCTGGTCGACTGGAGCGTGTTCGTCGCCGCCACCGCGGCCGGCATGCCGACGGTCCCGGGCAACGTGCTGGGCCGCGTCTGCGGCGCCCTGCTCGGGTTCTGGCTCAACGGCCGCATCACCTTCGCCAACGGCGACGACGCGCGGCTGGGCTGGCGCCGCTTCGGCCGCTTCATGGCCATGTGGCTCGTGCTCACCGCGCTCAGCACCTGGCTGGTGGCGCTGTGCGCCCACGCCCTGGGCCTGCGCCTGGCCTGGCTGGCCAAGCCGCTGGTCGAGGGCATGCTGGCGGTGGTGTCGTTCTTCCTGGGACGGCAGTTGGTGTATCGCTAGCGCTGGCACGCGTGGCGGCAATCGGGCATGACCGATCTACGCGGTCGGCGCCCATCGCGACGGCGGCTTAAAGCGGCTCCCACACGGGTCCGGCGGATGCTGGGTGGGTCGCCTGTCATGCGGCGGCGGCGCGCGAAGTGGCCTGCTTTTGATGGCGCAATGCGTCGGGACTGAAGTCCCTCCCACAGTGCATCCGGCGCGTTCGCCGCACGTTCTTGTGGGAGCGACTCGTGTCCTCTTTTGTGGGATCAGTTGCGACGAGCGCAGCCTGGACGGCCAGCATGCTCGGGCCTGCAGAGCGCCCGAACGGCTCCGGTGCCGCTTCGGGCGCCGCCAGCGCGCCGCTGGCGCTGGCGGCTGACGACTCAATGGCAGAAATCGCCCAGGCTGCGCACCAGCGCGGTGCGGTGCAGTTGGTCGAGCTGCCAGCGCAGCGCATAGGCCTCGGCCGCGCGCGCGGTCGTGGCCGAGCAGTCCGGGGCCTGGCGCACCGCCGCGCTGGCCTGCAACGCGTCCAGCATCTCGCCCTGCAGCTGGTCCAGGCGCGCGCGCAGTGCGGTCAGGTCCGGGCGCGGGCTGTTGGGCGCGCGGCCGCGCAGGTGCCAGCGCGACAGCAGTTCGTACTGCACCAGCTTGTTGGATTCGATCTGCATGCCGAAGAAACGCGCCGCATCGTCCGGATCCACGCCGTGGGCCGGCGCCTGATCGCGCACGCTGGCCAGCACCGCGGCCTCGCGCGTGGCATCCAGCACCGGCTTGCCGCTGTCCCACTTGCTCAGCGCCACCTGGTCGCCGATCGCATTGCGCTCGACGATGCGATCCAGCAGCGGCTCCAGTGGGGTGGCACTGCGTGCGGGCAATGCGCATCCCATCAACAGGGCGCCGGCCAGCACGGCGGTCAGCGCATGCATGCAGGGACGAGGAACGGCAGCGGACAGGCTCATCTCGGTTCTCCGGTAACCGTCTGCGGGTGGGGGATGAACCGCAGATCGGGCGGCCATCTTGCCGCAGTCCACCGACCGCACGATGACCGCACCCGCGTCTTGTCGCATGCCAGCGCGGCCGAGTCAGCGACCAGCAAGCCAGCGCCGTGCGCTGCGTCGCAGTCCAGCTCCATCTCGGGCTACGCCGCAGGAATGCGATCTTCGCGGCGATCCAATGCGCCTGCGCGTCACAAAGAGCGGCAAGCCGGATCCGCGAGGTGATCCCCCACATGCACGCAGAGGTGGCGTGCGAAGGAGACCCCCATCTCCCAGACACGACAACGCCGGCAAACGCCGGCGTTGTCGCATGCGGCCATCAGGCCGCGGGGCGGTGAACTCAGTGCTTGAGGTTCTTGCGCAGGCGCTCCAGCGCCTGCAACTGCGCGGTGACCTCGGCCAGCTTGGCCTGTGCCTCGGCCACGTCCATGCCTTCGCCGCGGTTGGCGAGCAGGCGCTCGGCTTCTTCCTTGGCCTTGCGCACCGACGCCTCGTCGATGTCCTGCGCGCGGATCGCGGTGTCGGCCAGGATCGTCACCACCTGCGGCTGCACCTCGAGGATGCCGCCGGAAATGGCGAAATCCAGCTGCTCGCCGCTCGGGGTGGTCACCACCACCTTGCCGGGCTTGAGCCGGGTGATCAACGGCGCGTGCTTGGGCGCGATGCCCAGCTCGCCCAGCTCGCCGGTCGCGACCACCAGGGTGGCGTCGCCGTGGTAGATCTCATGCTCGGCGCTGACGATGTCGCAACGGATGGTGCTCATGGTGCCTCACTGGGTGAGGCGGGAATCGGGAATCGGGAATCGGGAATGGGGAGAAGCAGTCTGCCTTCTCTCAACCAGTACGCGATGCATCAGATTCCAGTTGTCCCGCCTTGACGATTCTCTATTCCCGATTCCCCATTCCCGGATGCCGGCCGCCTGCGGCCGGCGTCCAGATCAGGCCTTCTCGGCCATTTTCTTGGCCTTCTCGACCGCTTCCTCGATGCCGCCGACCATGTAGAAGGCCTGCTCCGGCAGGTGGTCGTACTCGCCGTCGACGATGGCCTTGAAGCCGCGGATGGTGTCCTTCAGCGACACGTACTTGCCCGGCGAGCCGGTGAACACCTCGGCCACGTGGAACGGCTGGCTGAAGAAGCGCTCGATCTTGCGCGCGCGCGACACGGCCTGCTTGTCCTCTTCCGACAGTTCGTCCATGCCCAGGATCGCGATGATGTCCTTCAGTTCCTTGTACTTCTGCAAGGTGGACTGCACGCGGCGGGCGGTGTCGTAGTGCTCGTGGCCGATCACGTTCGGGTCCAGCTGGCGGCTGGTCGAATCGAGCGGATCCACCGCTGGGTAGATACCCAGCGAAGCGATGTTACGCGACAGCACGACGGTGGCGTCGAGGTGGGCGAAGGTGGTCGCTGGCGACGGATCGGTCAGGTCGTCCGCGGGCACGTACACGGCCTGGATCGAGGTGATCGAGCCGGACTTGGTCGAGGTGATGCGCTCCTGCAGCACGCCCATTTCCTCGGCCAGGGTCGGCTGGTAGCCCACCGCCGACGGCATGCGGCCCAGCAGCGCCGACACTTCGGTACCGGCCAGGGTGTAGCGGTAGATGTTGTCGACGAACAGCAGCACGTCCTTGCCCTTGCCCGAGGCGTCCTTCTCGTCGCGGAAGTACTCGGCCATGGTCAGGCCGGTCAGCGCGACGCGCAGGCGGTTGCCCGGCGGCTCGTTCATCTGGCCGTACACCATCGCCACCTTGTCCAGGACGTTGGAGTCCTTCATCTCGTGGTAGAAGTCGTTGCCCTCGCGGGTACGCTCGCCCACGCCGGCGAACACGGACAGACCCGAGTGCGCCTTGGCGATGTTGTTGATCAGTTCCATCATGTTGACGGTCTTGCCGACGCCGGCGCCGCCGAACAGGCCGACCTTGCCGCCCTTGGCGAACGGGCACATCAGGTCGATGACCTTGATGCCGGTCTCCAGCAGCTCGGTGGCCGAGGACTGGTCTTCGTAGGTCGGCGCCGCGCGGTGGATTTCCCAATGGTCGGTGGCCTGCACGTCGCCGGCCTCGTCGATCGGACGACCCAGCACGTCCATGATGCGGCCCAGCGTGCCGGCGCCGACCGGCACCGAGATCGCACGGCCGGTGTTGGTGGCGACCAGGTTGCGCTTGAGGCCGTCGGTGGAGCCGAGGGCGATCGTACGCACGACGCCGTCGCCCAACTGCTGCTGCACTTCCAGCGTGATGGCGGTGCCTTCGACCTTCAGTGCGTCGTAAATCTTCGGCACATCGGCCCGCGCGAATTCGACGTCGACGACCGCGCCGATGATCTGAACGATCTTGCCCTGACTCATTTGGATAACTCCACTAATGTCTATGCGAATCTGGTGTCGGGAATGGGGAACGGGGAATCGGGAATGGGAAGATCAAGCGCTGCTGCTTCGACCATTCCCGTTTCTCCATTCCCCATTCCCGGCTACACAGCGGCTGCGCCGCCGACGATTTCGGAAATTTCCTGGGTGATCGCAGCCTGACGCGCCTTGTTGTAGACCAACTGCAAGGTGCTGATCAGCTTGCTGGCGTTGTCGCTGGCCGCCTTCATCGCGACCATGCGCGCCGCATGCTCGGACGCCACGTTCTCCAGCACCGCCTGGTACACCAGCGACTCGATGTAGCGCGTCATCACGTGCTCGAGCACGCTCGCGGCATCGGGTTCGTACAGGTAGTCCCAGTCGTGGTGCGCGACCTGGCTCTCGGCCGCCGGCAGCGGCAGCAACTGGTCGAAGCTGGCCTTCTGCGTCATCGTGTTGACGAAGCGGTTGTAGACCAGATACACGCGGTCCAGCTTGCCTTCGGTGAACGCGTCCAGCATCACCTTGATCACGCCGATCAACTGCTCCAGCTGCGGCAGGTCGCCGAGGTGGCTGACGCTGCCGACCATGTCCACCTTGATCCGGCGGAAGAACACCGAGGCCTTCTGGCCGATGGTGACCACGTCCACGCCCGCGCCCTGGTCCTGCCACTGGCGCACTTCGCCCAGCATCTTGCGGAACAGGTTGTTGTTCAGGCCGCCGGCCAGGCCGCGATCGGAGGAGATCACGATGTAGCCGACGCGCTTGACCGACTCGCGCTGCACCAGGAACGGATGCGTGTAATCGGTGCTGGCCTGCGCCAGATGCCCGATCACCTGCTTCATCCCCTGCGCGTACGGACGCGAGGTCTTCATCCGATCCTGCGCCTTGCGGATCTTGGAAGCCGAGACCATCTCGAGCGCGCGCGTCACCTTGCGGGTGTTCTGCACGCTCTTGATCTTGGATTTGATTTCGCGTCCGCCTGCCATGCTCTCGCTCGCTTTGCTCGCTTCGTGGGAATGGGGAATGGAGAATCGGGAATGGGCAAGCCCGGATCCCGCTCCTACGATTCCCTATTCTCTATTCCCGATTCCCGGCAACTGATTTACCAGCTGCCCGTGGTCTTGAACTCGCCGATGCCCTTCTTGAACGCGGCCTCGATGTCGCCGTTCCAGTCGCCGGTGTCGTTGACCTTGGCGATCAGCTCGCCCTGGGTGTTGGCGAAGTGGGCGTGCAGGCCCTCTTCGAACGCCAGCAGCTTGTTGACCGGCACATCGTCGAGGTAGCCCTCGTTGACCGCGTAGATCGACAGCGCCTGGTTGGCGATGGACATCGGCATGTACTGCTTCTGCTTCATCAGCTCGGTGACGCGCTGGCCGCGCTCGAGCTGCTTGCGGGTGGCTTCGTCCAGGTCCGAGGCGAACTGCGCGAACGCCGCCAGCTCGCGGTACTGCGCCAGCGAGATGCGGATGCCGCCGGAGAGCTTCTTGATGATCTTGGTCTGCGCGGCGCCGCCGACGCGCGACACCGAGATACCGGCGTTCACCGCCGGGCGGATGCCGGCGTTGAACAGGTCGGTCTCCAGGAAGATCTGGCCGTCGGTGATCGAGATCACGTTGGTCGGCACGAACGCGGACACGTCGCCGGCCTGGGTCTCGATGATCGGCAGCGCGGTCAGCGAACCGGTCTTGCCCTTGACCTCGCCCTTGGTGAACTGCTCCACGTACTCCTCGGACACGCGCGCGGCGCGCTCCAGCAGGCGGCTGTGCAGGTAGAACACGTCGCCCGGGTAGGCTTCGCGGCCCGGCGGGCGCTTCAGCAGCAGCGAGATCTGGCGGTAGGCCACGGCCTGCTTGGACAGATCGTCGTACACGATCAGCGCGTCTTCGCCGCGGTCCATGAAGTACTCGCCCATGGTGCAGCCGGCGTAGGCGCTGATGTACTGCATCGCCGCCGATTCGGAAGCGGTCGCGGCGACCACGATGGTGTGCGCCAGCGCGCCGTTCTCTTCCAGCTTGCGCACGATGTTGGCGACGGTCGAGGCCTTCTGCCCGATCGCCACGTACACGCACTTGATGCCGGTGTTCTTCTGGTTGATCACCGCGTCGATGGCCAGCGCGGTCTTGCCGGTCTGGCGGTCGCCGATGACCAGCTCGCGCTGGCCGCGGCCGATCGGGATCATGGCGTCGACCGACTTGTAGCCGGTCTGCACCGGCTGGTCGACCGACTTGCGCCAGATCACGCCCGGCGCCACGCGCTCCACCGGCGCGGTCTGGCTGGTGCCCAGCGGGCCCTTGCCGTCGATCGGCTCGCCCAGCGCGTTGACCACGCGGCCCAGCAATTCCTTGCCGACCGGCACTTCCAGGATGCGGCCGGTGGTCTTGGCCACGTCGCCTTCGCGCAGGTTCTCGTAGTCGCCGAGCACCACGGCGCCGACCGAGTCGCGCTCCAGGTTCAGCGCCAGGGCGTAGGTGTCGTTCGGCAGTTCGATCATTTCGCCCTGCATCACGTCGGCCAGGCCGAAGATGCGCACGATGCCGTCGGACACGCTGGTGACCGTGCCTTCGTTGCGCGACTCCGCGGCCAGCTTGACCTGCTCGATGCGGTTCTTGATCAGTTCGCTGATTTCGGAGGGGTTGAGCGTGGTTGCCATCTTGGTTTCCTTCGGATCGTCCATCGCGCAGCGGCGGATGGCGACGTGTGGTTAGCTTCTTTGAGAATCGGGAATGGGGAATCGGGAATCGCGGGTGGCGTCGCCGCCGGGCCGGGTTCTCTCCTCTCTATTCGCCATTCCCGTTTCTTAGTGGGCCAGTGCGGATTGCAGACGCGACAGCTTGCCTTTCAACGAACCGTCGATGACCACGTCGCCGGCGTCGATCACCGCGCCGCCGATCAGCGAAGCGTCCACCGCCGTGGTGATCTCGACCTCGCGGCCGAAGCGCTGCTTCAGCGCCACCTTCAGCGAGGCCACCTCGGCATCGCTCAGCGCCGTCGCGGAGGTCACGTTGGCCTGCACCACGCGCTCGGCCTCGGCCCGCAGCTGGTCGTACAGCCCGGCGATCTCCGGCAGCAGCGGCAGCCGCTGGCCTTCGGCCAGCAGGCTCAGGAAGCGCTGGTACTGCTCATCGGCCGCTTCCGGCGCCAGCAGCGACACCGCCTGCTCCCGCTGCAGCAGCGGGTTGTGCAGCAGCGCGGCCACGCGCGGGTCGGCGGCGACCTGGGCGGAGAACGCCAGCGCCTGCGACCAGGGCGCGAGCTTGCCGGCGTCGCTGGCCGCGGCGAACGCGGCGCGAGCGTAGGGACGCGCCAGTGTGAGGGCCTGGCTCATCTCAGATCTCCGCCGCCAGCTCGTCGAGCAGCGCCTTGTGGGCGTTGGCGTCGATTTCGCGCTTGAGCAGCTTCTCGGCGCCGCTCACCGCCAGCAGCGACACCTGGCGACGCAGGTCTTCGCGCGCGCGGTTGGCCGCGGCGTCGATCTCGGCCTGGGCCAGTTCCTTCTGCCGGTTGGCTTCGACGATCGCCTCGTGCTTGGCCGCCTCGACGATCTGGTTGGCGCGCGCATGGGCCTGATCGATGATCTCGTTGGCCTTGATGCGGGCGTCCTTCAACGCTTCGTTGACCTTTTCCTGCGCCTGCGCCAGATCCTTCTGACTGCGATCGGCGGCGGCCAGGCCTTCGGCGATCTTCTGTTGGCGCTCTTCGATGGCCTGCATCAGCGGCGGCCAGATCTTGGTCGCGACGATCCAGATCAGACCGGCGAACGCCAGCGCCTGGGCAAAGAGGGTGAGACCGATATTCATGGGGTACGCTCAGCCAATGGTGACGGGGTGGACGCGCCGCCAGCACGGCGACGCGTCCGAACCTTCATCCGTAGCGGCGGCCGCCGATGGCGACCGCACGCCGGTACGACGGGATCAACCGCCCTGCGGCAGACGCGCGACGAACTCGCCGATCATCGGGTTGGCGAACGCGAACAGCAGGCCGACCGCGACGCTGATGATGAACGCGGCGTCGATCAGGCCGGCGGTGATGAACATGCGGACCTGCAGCACCGGGATCAGTTCCGGCTGGCGCGCGGCCGATTCCAGGAACTTGCCGGCCATGATGGCCAGACCGAGGCCGGCGCCCAGCGCGGCCAGGCCGATCATGATGCCGACGGCGAGGACGGTGGAGCTCTGGACTTGGGCGAGGTTGGTCAGGACGGCGAAGTACATGGTTTTCTCCAGGAACAAAGTTGCTTGAGGATGGTGAATCGAACGAAGGGTTGCTTAGAACGCGTGAAACAGAAACGTCAGTGGCTGTCTTCCGCCAGGCTCAGGTACACGATGGACAGCATCATGAAAATGAACGCCTGCAGCGGAATCACCAGCAGGTGGAACAGCATCCAGCCGAAGCCGAACGCGCCGCCGGCCAGCGCACCGAGGATGCCGGCACCGCCCAGCACCCAGATCAGCAGGAACACGATCTCGCCGCCGAACATGTTGCCGAACAGTCGCATCGCCAGCGACACCGGCTTGCTCAGCCATTCGACGATATTGAGGATCAGGTTGAACGGCAGCATCCACTTGCCGAACGGCGCGGTGAGGAATTCCTTGGTCATCCCGCCCACGCCCTTGGAGCGCAGCGAGAAGAACAGCATCAGGAAGAACACGCTGATCGACATGCCCAGGGTGGCATTGACGTCGGCGGTGGGCACCGGCTTCCAGTAGTGCACGCCGACCCAGCCCAGCGGGATCGCGAGGAAGTCCGCCGGGATCATCTTGATGAGGTTCATCAACAGGATCCAGAAGAACAGGGTGATCGCGATCGGGGTCACCAGCTTGCTGGTGCCGTGGTAGGTGTCCTTGGCCTGGCGGTCGACGAACTCCAGCATGATTTCCACGAACGCCTGCCACTTGCCGGGCACGCCCGCGGTGGCCTTGCGCGTGGCCAGCCAGAAGCCGAACACCATCAGCAGGCCCATCAGCAGCGACATCACCAGGGTGTCGACATGCAATTGCCAGAACCCGCCTTCCTGCACCTGGAAGGTGAGGTTGTGCAGATGGTGCTGGATGTAGGAGGTAGGGGTTTCTGCCTCGCCCGCCATGAGTCCTGAGCCTTTTCTTGATTCGATCAACGCCTGGCCAGAGCCAGAACCTGGAACATCAGCCCGACGGCGATACCCGCCAACAGGGCCAGAGGAGGCAACCGCCACCAGGCAAAGCCCAGCGCCAGCACCGCGAACACCAACACCCACTTCAGCACCATGGCCGCGATCAACCGCGCCAGCGCCGAACCCGCCGCCTGCACGCCGCCATTGAGCGCGGTGCGTGCGGCCACCCATCCCCCTGCCACGGTCGCCAGCCCGGTTGCGGCGGCGCCCATCGCGTATTTCGGTCCCAGCAGCAGGAACAGCAGGGACACCACGGCCACCGCCACCAGCGGGTAAATCGCTGCGCGCAGCATCAGCCGCCGACCCGCATCAACGGAGTTCAGCACAGAAAATCCTGCAATTGGTGGTGGATTGAGGACGTCTTCGCGTCCGTCGAGCCGCGGAATTATAGCAATGGGACAATTTGCGAGACAACCGCCAGGGGTCCTGACCGCGTCCGAATGCCCATCCGCCCGTAGACGATAACACGGCCACCGCCCGCCGCCGGCGCCGAATGCGGCGTTGCAGCACGCCTTTGCGGAGGAACTTTCTGTCCACTGCGCTGTCTGATCGGACAGGGACTGCGCCCATCCTCGTCGGCCCACAGCGCAGACCCACCGAGCCCCGGTCCTCCCGGGGCTCTTTTCGTTGCGCGTTCTGGGACGGGCGTGGCGGCCCGCGCCACCATACCTTCACGAATGGTGGACGCGAATTTAAGGATAGTGACGGCACGCGGTGGCCCTGCCATCGACGCCCCATCCAAAAAAATCCCAAGACGACGGAGCTTGCCCCCCCATGAAACACTTGCTTGCCCTGGCACTGCCGTGCGCGCTCGCCGCCGCTTATGCGCTGCCCGCCCACGCCGAAGACGGCGACGACCGCTTCACCCTGCGCCTGGGCGCGATGAACGTCGACAACAACAACACCCTGCGCGGCAACACCGTCATCAACGGCAATGCCATCTCCGGGTCGCAGGACTTCAAGCTGGGCGGCAAGGAGTGGGAGCCGCGCGTGGACGGCGTGTTCCGCATCAGCACCCGCCAGCGCCTGATCTTCGACTACTTCAAGTACGACAAGGACCGCCGCGAGGAGCTGGGCCAGGACGTCAGCTATGGCGGCGTCACCGTGCCGTCGGGCAGCTTCGTCAAGGGCCAACTGAAATATCAGGTCGCCAGCCTGGTGTACGACTACTCGGTGATCGATACGCCGCAGTTCAGCATGGGCCTGCAGCTCGGTGCCGAGTGGGCCAAGGTCAACGGCAAGGCCTATGCCGACCTGGGCCCGCTGTACACCGGCACCTTCGTCGACGAAAGCGACGACGGCGCCGCGCCGGTGGTCGGCCTGCGCTTCACCGCGCACCCGAACGAACACTGGCTGTTCAATGTGCAGGGGCAGTACGTCAACACCAAGTGGGGCGATTTCAAGAAATACGACGGCGACCTGAGCCGCGCCAACGCCATCGCCGAGTATCGCTTCACCCGCAACTTCGGCATCTTTGCCGGCTACGACTGGTTCAAGCTCGACGTGGACCGCAAGGGCGGCAACGCCGCGATCGGCCTGAAGCAGGAGTTCAAGGGTCCGGTCGCGGGCGTGACCTTCGCGTTCTGATCTTTCGGGACCCGGAACCCGGGACCCGCGAGCAGTTCCATGCAGAACCCCGCAGCGATGCGGGGTTTTGTCGTTCAACGGGGTGCGCGGCAGATCGCAGAGGCGGTGGCAGCGACTGCGGCAGCCGACACAGGCTCACGGCGGCTTGGTCGCTCCCGCCACCAGCAGATGCTGGTGCGTCGAGCAGTAGCACTCGTCGTGCCAGCCGTAGTGTGGATCGGTGCAGATCGCATGCTGCACCGTCGCCGGCAACGCCGCCACGTCGCTGCGCAGATCGCGCTTCAGCGACACGAAGACCGAGCCCGGATGCGGCCAGTCGGTCCGGCGCGGCGGCTCGGCGATGCGGTTGCCGCTGGCCAGTTCGCGCTGCAGCAGCGCCTGCAGTTCGGGACATAGGGTGCCCTGCCCCACGGCAACCTCCATGCGTGGATTCACCACGGCCGCGACCGCACCGCACGCAGCGGCACGGTCGCGCCGGGCGGCGTCACTTCTTCTTCGGGATGTACAGGTCGGTGATGGTGCCGTCGTAGACCTCGGCGCTCATGCCGACCGATTCGCTCAGGGTCGGATGCGCGTGGATGGTGTGGCCGATGTCCTCGGCCTCCGCGCCCATCTCGATCGCCAGGCCGATCTCGGCCAGCAGGTCGCCGGCGTGCACGCCGACGATCGCGCCGCCGATGATGCGGTGCGTCTCCTCGTCGAAGATCAGCTTGGTGAAGCCCTCGGTGCGGCCGATGCCGATCGCGCGGCCGCTGGCCGCCCACGGGAACTTGGCCACGCCGACCTTCAGCCCCTTGGCCTTGGCCTCGGTCTCGGTGACGCCGACCCAGGCGATTTCCGGGTTGGTGTAGGCCACCGACGGGATCACCCGCGCCACCCACTCCTTCTTCTCGCCGGCGGCCACTTCCGCGGCCAGCTTGCCCTCGTGGGTGGCCTTGTGCGCCAGCATCGGGTTACCGACGATGTCGCCGATGGCGAAGATATGCGGCACGTTGGTGCGCATCTGCCGGTCGACCGGGATGAAACCGCGCTCGGTGACGTTGATGCCGGCCTTGTCGGCGCCGATCTTCTTGCCGTTGGGCGCGCGACCCACCGCGACCAGCACGCGGTCGTAGGTGGTGGCGGCCAGCGCCGGGGTCTCGCCCGCGGTGGCGGCTTCGAAGGTCACGGTGATGCCCTTCTTATCGGCCTTGACCTCGGCCGCCTTGGTCTTGAGATGGACCTCCACGCCCTGCTTCTTCAAGCGGTCGGCCAGCGGCTTGACCAGGTCCTTGTCCGCGCCCGGCATCAGCTGGTCCATGAACTCGACCACGGTGACCTTGCTGCCCAGCGCGCTGTACACGGTGGCCATTTCCAGGCCGATGATGCCGCCGCCGACCACCAGCAGGGTCTTGGGGATCTCCTGCAGTTCCAGCGCGTCGGTGGAGTCCATCACCCGCTTGTCGTCCCACGGGAAATTCGGCAGCTTCACCGCCTGCGAGCCGGCGGCGACGATGCAGTGCTCGAAACGCAGCAACTGGGTCTTGCCGTCCGCGCCGACGATCTCCAGCTCGTTCGGCGACACGAACGACGCCACGCCGGTGACGGTGCGCACCTTGCGCTGCTTGGCCATGCTGGCCAGGCCGCCGGTGAGCTTGCCGACCACCTTTTCCTTGTACTCGCGCAGCTTGTCCAGGGTGATCTTGGGCTTGCCGAAGTCCACGCCGAAATCGCCGGCATGGGCGACCTCGTCGATCACCGCGGCCGCATGCAGCAGCGCCTTGGACGGGATGCAGCCGACATTGAGGCAGACGCCGCCGAGGCTGGCGTAGCGCTCGATCAGCACCGTGTCCAGGCCCAGGTCGGCGGCGCGGAACGCGGCGGTGTAGCCGCCGGGGCCGGCGCCGAGCACCACCATCTTGCATTCGATGTCGGCGGGCTTGCCGCTGGCCAGCGCCGGCTTCGGTGCCGGCGGCTCGGCCGGGGCGCGGTGCGACGGCGCCACCGGCGGCTTGCTGGCCGGCACTTCGGCCGGGGCCGCGGCGGGCGCGCCGGCGGCGGCACCATCGGCGGTCTCCAGCAGCGCGATCACCGCGCCCTCGGAGAGGGTGTCGCCGAGCTTGACCTTCAGTTCCTTGATCACGCCGGCAGCCGCGGACGGCACTTCCAGCGTGGCCTTGTCCGACTCCAGCGTCACCAGGCCCTGGTCCTTCTTCACCGTGTCGCCGACGGCGACCAGCACCTCGATGACCGGAACGTCGCTGTAGTCGCCGATATCCGGGACCTTGACCTCAATGACCGCCATGCAGCTTCTCCTGTGGCCCTTCGCCGCGGCGAGGGGCGTTTGCAGTTCGTCGGCGCGACCGCGCAAACAGGCGGCGCGCGCAGGTGGGGGAAAACCGGCGCCGCGACGGACGCGGCGCCGTGACGACAGGGCTTACAGCAGCACGCGGCGCATGTCCGCCAGCACCTGGCTCAGGTAGGTGGTGAAGCGCGCGGCGGCGGCGCCGTCGATGACCCGGTGGTCGTAGCTCAGCGACAGCGGCAGCATCAGCCTGGGCGCGAATTCCTTGCCATTCCAGACCGGCTGGATCGACGACTTGGACACGCCCAGGATCGCCACTTCCGGCGCATTGACGATCGGGGTGAAGGCGGTGCCGCCGATGCCGCCGAGCGAGCTGATCGAGAAGCAGCCGCCGCTCATGTCGGCCGGGCCGAGCTTGCCGTCGCGCGCCTTCTTGGCCAGCTCGCCGCTCTCGCGCGCCAGCTCGACCACGCCCTTCTTGTCCACGTCGCGGATCACCGGCACCACCAGCCCGTTCGGGGTGTCGGCGGCGAAGCCGATGTGGAAGTACTTCTTCAGGGTCAGGTTCTCGCCGCTGGCATCGAGCGAGGCGTTGAACTCGGGGAACTGCTTCAGCGCCGCGGCGCTGGCCTTGAGCAGGAAGGCGAGCATGGTCAGCTTGATGCCGGCCTTCTCGTTCTCCTTGTTCAACGCCACACGCAGGGCTTCCAGGTCGGTGATGTCGGCCTGCTCGAACTGGGTGACGTGCGGGATCATCGCCCAGTTGCGCGCCAGATTGGCGCCGGAAATCTTCTTGATCCGCGACAGCGGCTTGACCTCGACCTCGCCGAACTTGGCGAAGTCCACCTTCGGCCACGGCAGCAGGTTCAGGCCATTGCCGCCCGCGGCGGGCGCGGCACCGGCGGCGGCCGGCGCGGCGCCGGACAGCGCCGCCTTGACGTAGCGCTGCACGTCGTCCTTGGTGATGCGGCCACCCTGCTCCGAGCCGCTGACCTGGAACAGGTCCACGCCGAGTTCGCGGGCGAACACGCGCACCGCCGGGCTCGCATAGGGCACCTTCTGCGGCAGCACGCTGTCGGCGTCGAACGCCACCGGCGGGCTGCTCTGGGTGGCAGACGGCGCGGCGGCCTTGGCCGGCGCCGTGGCCTGGACCTGGGCGATCTCGCGCTGGGCCAGCTTGTCCGGCGCGGACGAGGCCGGCACCGGCTCCACGCCGCCGCCGGTCTCGGCGCTGGGCTGGACCGCGGACGCGGCCGGCGCGTCGGCATCGCTGCCGGCCACCTCGATCAGCGCCACCAGCTTGCCCTCGGACAGGCTGTCGCCGACCTTGACCTTGAGTTCCTTGACCACGCCGGCCACCGACGAGGGCACTTCCATCGTCGCCTTGTCCGACTCCAGGGTGACCAGGCCCTGATCCTTCTTGACCGTGTCGCCGACCGCGACCAGCACCTCGATCACCGGCACGTCGCTGTAGTCGCCGATGTCCGGCACCCGCGCCTCGACCACGCCGGTCGCCGCGGCCGCGGCCGCGGCCGGGGCCGGCTTGACCGCGTTCTGCGCGGGCGCGGCGGCCGGAGCGGCGGCCTGCTGGGCCGGCGCGGGCGTGGCCTTGGCGGCCGCAGGCGCGGCACTGGCGCCACCCTCGGCCACTTCGATCAGCGCCACCACCTTGCCCTCGGACAGGCTGTCGCCGACCTTGACCTTGATCTCCTTGACCACGCCGGCGAACGGCGACGGCACTTCCATCGTCGCCTTGTCCGATTCCAGGGTGACCAGGCTCTGGTCTTTCTTCACCGTGTCGCCGACGGCCACCAGCACTTCGATTACCGGGACGTCGCTGTAGTCACCGATATCGGGGACAAGTGCTTCCTTGATTTCGGCCATGCGGGGAACTCCGGCAACTAATGAGGGGGAAACCCCTATTGTGGCGGCCCGCAGCCGCAGCGCCAACCTTTGGCGGGCAAAAAAGCCCGATCGCCTGCAGGGAGCGCCACTGCCGGCGGACAGTACGCCGGCGCATGTTGCGCAGCCATCGCCGGTGCACCGCCTTCACGGGGCCACGGCTAGGCTCGCCGCAGATTTCCGGAGGGCAGGCATGCGGATCCTGGTGCTGTTGATGGCGTTGGCGATGCCGCTGGTCGCCTGGTTCTCGCAACGTGGCGCGTTCGGCCCGACCAACGGCGCCATCTCCGACCGCTACCCGACCCTGATCGTCGCCGCCGGCTACGCCTTCGCGATCTGGGGTGTGATCTTCCTGCTCGACCTGGCCTTCGGCCTGTGGCAATCCAGCGCGCGGCGCCGTCGCGTCAGCGCGCTGGCGCAGGTGCGGGCGCCGGCGGCGCTGGGCTTCGCGCTGACGGCGGCGTGGATGCCGGTGTTCTCGCAGCAGCACTTCCTGTTGGCGCTGGCGGTGATCTGGACCGCGCTGGCGGCGATGCTGCTGGCCGCGCTGCGGCTGTCGCGCGATCCCGCCCCCGAATCCGGCCAGACCCTGTGGGCCTGGCTGCCGCTGTCGCTGCACGCCGGCTGGCTGTCGCTGGCGGCATTCCTGAACACCGCGCAGGTGATCGTGGCCTACCGCTGGCTCTCGACCGAACGGATGCTGCCGTGGAGCCTGGTGCTGTTCGCGCTGGCGGCGGTGCTGCTGCTGGGCATGAACCGGGCCATGCGCGGCAACCTCGCCTACGCGGCGGCGGCGCTGTGGGCGCTGGCCGCGGTCTATGCCAAACAGGCCGCCAGCACGCTGGCCGGTGCGCAGAGCGCGGCGTGGGTGGCCTTGCTGCTGGCCGCGGTGCTGGCGCTGCAGACGCTGTGGCTGCGCCTGCGCGCGCGGCGCTGATCCATGGACGCAATGCCAGCGCGCCGCCAATCGCCTGTTTTGCCACATCGCGCTGTTTCGCAAGAGTGGCTTCGGCCGCGCCAGCGCTGTCGGGATAGCCGCGTCGCGGCTGAAGCCGCCCCTGCGCGTGTGCCTCGTGCGTGATTGGAGGCACCCGTCAATCGCCAGCCATCGGCACCCGCAGCCATTGCTGCAGCGGCGACCACGCCTGCAGCAGCCGCGGCCAGGCGAAGGCGGCATTGGCCGGGCTGCTGGACGGCAGCGCCAGCAGCACCAGCGGCGGATCGCGCAGCGGCAGGTGCGGCTGCACGAAGCGCGCGAACGCCTGCGCCGCCGCCGCGCCATTGCAGGCGATGGCGCGCAGCTGCGGCAACTGCGCGATGCGCTCGGGCAAGGCATTGGGAATTTCGCTGCCGCGCACGATCGCCGCGTCCAGGCTGCCGCGGCGTCGGCACTGGCCGATCACATCCCACAGGCCCACGCCGGCCGCGTGCAGCGCCTGCATCCGCGCTTCGGCGTCCAGTGCCGCATCGAAGCCGCACAGCGTCGCCATCAGCGGCCAGAACCGGTTGCGCGGATGCGCGTAGTAACGCGCGTGCTGCAACGACGCCGCACCGGGCATGGAGCCGAGCACAAGCACGCGGCAATCGTCGCGAATCCGCGCGGGCAGGCCCTGCAACAGCGGCTGCGTCGTCACGTCGCGCGCATCTGGATGAACAGCCAAAAGCCTTAAAACCTCGTTATTTCAAGCATCGGGCGCAAGTGCCTGAACGTCGCCTGCATTCGTCCGACGAGGGTCGGCGCCGATTCATCTTCTCATCGATACGGTGTGCGCGCCCACTCCCGTGGCCCCACAAGAAAAAAGATGAGGAGATACCCCATGCGGTCCATTCAGATCCTGAGCCTGGCTGTCGTGTCCGCCCTTGCGTTTGCGCCCGCCGCATTCGCACAGGATGCCGATACCGCTTCCGGCAAGCACTTTTCCGTCGTCGGCAGCGCGACCCTGCTCGACCCGCATTCCAAGCCGGCGGCCGGCCTCGACGTCGATGGCGGCCCGGCGCCGACCATCAGCGCCAGCTGGCTGATCGACGACAACTGGGCGGTCGAACTGTGGGGCGCTGCCGACAAGTTCAACCACCGCGTCAAGGCCGACGGCATCGGCAAGGTCGGTACCGTCGAGCAGCAGCCGATCGCGCTGAGCGGTCAGTACCACTTCGGCCAGGCGGACAACGTGTTCCGTCCGTTCGTCGGCGTCGGTTACTACGAGTCCAACTTCAGCAACGAGAAGCTGGCTGGCCTGAACCCGGACCAGCACATCAGCCTGGACACCGCCAAGGGCGCCATCGGCACCGTCGGCGTGGACATGAACATCAACTCCACCTGGTTCGCCCGTGCCGATGCGCGCTACATGCACTCGCGTCCGGAGCTGAAGGTGGCCGGCGAAGGCACCGGCGAAGACCTGAAGCTGGATCCGTGGCTGTTCAGCTTCGGCGTCGGCGCGCGCTTCTAAGCGTTCCGTCTCCAGCGTTTGCGCAAACGGGCCCGCAAGGGCCCGTTTGTTTTTGTGCGTGCGCCGGATCGAGCGCGCGACCAGCGCAAACCGCATTGCGCGTGCACGCGGGCGCCTTCAGCGCGGCGAGCGATCGAAACCGCGGTAGCGGTCGAACCGGCGCAGGCGCCGCCGCAGCAGCCAGGCGTAGGCGCAGGCATAGCCGAGCAGCAAGGCCGCGGCGGCCAGCAGACTGGCATGACTCATCCAGCCCTCGGTCGGCCACGCCGCACCATCGGCCAGACTGCGCCAGCCTTGCCACAGTCCGGCACCGATGCGTACCGCCACCAGCGCGGTCAGACCCAAGACCAACCACAGGTTCGGCGTGTAGTGCAGCCCGTGCGGCAACGGCTCGAAGCGGGTGGCGACGATGCCGAGCGCGCCCAGCAGCGCGCCGATGCCCCAGCCGGCCAGCGCATGCGTGGCCGCACCGGGCCACCAGTGCGCGGCGATCAGGGCGAAGACCAGCACCACCACGCTGGACAGCAGCGCCGACCACAGTTGCACCGCGACCAGCCAACCGCGCGCTTGACGCCGCGCCGTGCCCACGCGAAACCGCTGCAGCAGCGACAGCGGCAAGAGCACCGCGGTCACCGCCAGCGCGATCACGATCGCCAGCGGAATGGCCAGCAGCAGCGGCATGCGCGTGGCCCGATCAGAACGCCGGCAGCACCGCGCCCTGGTACTTGCGCTGGATGAAGGCCTTCACTTCCGGGCTGGTCAGCGCCTTGGCCAGCTTCTGCACGCGCGGATCGTCCTTGTTGTCGCGACGCGCGACCAGGAAGTTCACGTACGGCGAATCCTTGCTTTCGATCGCCAGCGCGTCGCGGGTCGGGTTGAGGCCGGCGTCGAGCGCGTAGTTGGTGTTGATCAGCGCCAGGTCGACCTGGTCCAGCACCCGCGGCAGCATCGCCGAATCCAGCTCGCGGAACTTCAGCTGCTTGGGATTGGCGACGATGTCGCGCTGGGTGGACAGCGCATTGCTCGGGTCCTTGAGCTTGATGACCCCGGCCTTGTCCAGCAGGATCAGCGCGCGGCTGTTGTTGCTGGGATCGTTGGGGATCACCACGTCGGCGCCCTGCGGCAGCGCGTCCAGCGACTTGTAGCGGCGCGAGTAGGCGCCGAACGGCTCGATGTGCACGCCGACCACGGTGACCAGGTCGCTCTTGCGGTCGCGGTTGTAGGCCTGCAGGTAGGGCTCGGTCTGGAAGTAGTTCACGTCGATCTGCTTCTGCACCACCTGGTCGTTGGGCTGCACGTAGTCGTTGAACACGCGCACGTCCAGGGTCAGGCCCTGCTGCTCCAGCATCGGCTTGACCACCTCCAGGATCTCGGCGTGCGGCACCGCAGTGGCGGCGACGCTGAGATGGTCGCCGGCGGCGCCGGCATCGGGCTTGCCGCAGCCGCCGAGCACGAGCACGGCGCTGGCGAGCAGGAGGCGGAACGGGAATCGGGTCATGGCAGGTATCCGGGGAAACGGGGGGGAGTGGAGGAGCGCGACCCGCGGCCGCGATGCGTGCACGCTAGCAGACGGCCGTGCAGGCGGGGCGATCCATGCGCGCAGGAGCGGCTTCAGCCGCGACCGCTCACCGATCGGAGGCGCGGCTGAAGCCCTACCGCGGCACGCAGAACATCAGCGCCGGCTGTAGTGCGCGACCAGACGGTCGCCGAGCATCTGCAACGCCTGCACCAGCAGCAACAGGATCACCACGGTCACCAGGGCCACGTCGGCATGCGAGCGCTGGTAGCCGTCGCGGTAGGCCAGGTCGCCGAGGCCGCCCGACCCGATCGCGCCGCCCATCGCGGTGAAGCCGATCAGGGCGATGGTGGTCACCGTGGCGCCGGCGATCAGGCCCGGCCGCGCTTCCGGCAGCAGCACCCGCGTCACCAGTTGCCAGGTGGTCGCACCCATCGCCAGGCTGGCCTCGACCACGCCGCGGTCCACTTCGCGCAGCGCGGTCTCCACCAGCCGCGCGTAGAACGGCGCCGCGCCGACCACCAGCGGCAGGATCGCGCCGCGCACGCCCAGCGAGGTGCCCATCGCCCACAGCGTCAGCGGGATCATCGCGATCATCAAAATGATGAAGGGCACCGAGCGCAGCACGTTGATGACCAGCGCCAGGCCGCCGTACAGCAGCGGCTTCTGGTGGGTCTGGCGCGGGCCGGTGAGGAACAGCAGCACGCCCAGCGGCAGGCCGATCAGCAGGGTCAGCGGCAGCGAGCCGCCGAGCATCAGCAGCGTATCGACGGTGGCGCGACCGATCTCGCTCCACTTGCCGGCATCGAGATTGCGGAAGAAGCCGGTGGCGGCGGTGGCGATCGGACTCATCGGCGCAGCTCCTGCACATGCACGCCGGCCGCGACGAAGGCGGCCTGCGCCGCATCTATGTCGCCGCCGACCAGGGCCACGGTCAGCTGGCCGTAGGGGGTGTCCTTGATCCGGTCGATGCGCCCGGACAGGATGTTGTAGTCCACCGCGGTGGCGCGGGCGATGCGCCCGAGCAGCGGCGCGTAGGTGTCGGCGCCGAGGAAGGTCAGCCGCAGGATGCGCCCGTCCACGGCGGTGAAATCGCGGTACAGCTCGGCCTCGTCGACGTGCTCGGCCTCGGACACGAAGCGCTTGGTGGTCGGATGCTGCGGGTGCAGGAACACCTCGGTGACCGGCCCGCTCTCGACCAGATGCCCGGCATCGAGCACCGCCACGCGATCGCACACGCGGCGGATCACTTCCATCTCATGGGTGATCAGCACGATGGTCAGGCCCAGCTCGCGGTTGATCTGCGCCAGCAGCGCCAGCACCGAGGCGGTGGTCTGCGGGTCCAGCGCGCTGGTGGCCTCGTCGCACAGCAGGATCCGCGGGCGAGTGGCCAGGGCGCGGGCGATGCCGACGCGCTGCTTCTGCCCGCCCGACAGCTGCGCCGGGTACTTGCCGGCATGCGCGGCCAGCCCGACCCGCTCCAGCAGCTCGGCCACCCGCGCGTCGATCTCCGCGCGCGGCGTGCCGGCCAGTTCCAGCGGGAACGCGACGTTGCCTGCGACCGTGCGCGAGGACAGCAGGTTGAAGTGCTGGAAGATCATGCCCACGCGCTGGCGCAGCGTGCGCAGCCCGGCGCGGTCCAGCGCGGTGACGTCCTCGCCGTCGATGATCAGGCGACCGCCGCTGGGTTCCTCGAGCCGGTTGATCAGCCGGATCAGGGTCGACTTGCCGGCGCCGGAATGGCCGATGATGCCGAACACCTCGCCGGCCTCGATGCGCAGGTCGAGCGGATGCAGCGCCACGACCGGCTGGCCGGCGACGGAATAGGACTTGTGCAGGCGCTCGAACTGGATCAACGCGCGGGACCGGCAGCGACGGGGGGCGCAAAGCCTAGCAGGCCAGGATGGCGTGCGTTATTCCATTCGATTCTAACGTAGGCGCGCATCGCGGGGCCTAGGGGCGTGCCTGCGGCGGCGGATGCGCCACCGCGCGGATCCGCTCGCGGTGCAGCAGGTACAGGCCGCTGGCGACGATGATCGCCCCGCCCACCCAGGTCCAGGCGTCGGGCAGCTTGCGCCACAGCAGCCAGTCCCAGGGAATCACCCACAACAGGCCGCTGTACTCCAGCGGCGCGACCAGCGAGGCGTCGCCGCGGCGAAACGCCTGGGTCAGCGCCACCTGCCCCAGCGCCCCGGCCAGGCCCATGCCGGCGATCCAGCCGGTGTCGGCCGGGCGCAGCGGGGTCCACTCCGGTAACGCCAACGCGCCGGCGCCCAGCGCCATGATCAGCAGGAACCACACCACCAGCGACTGCGACGTGTCGGTGCGCGCCAGCAGGCTGACCAGCACCGAGGCCACCGCATACGCGATGGCCGCCAGCAGCACCATCAGCCCCGGCAGCGAGACGAACCCGTCCATGCCCGGGCGCAGCACCACCAGCACGCCGACCAGGCCGACGCCGATCGCCGCCCAGCGCCGCGGACCCACGTATTCGCCGAGCAGCGGCACCGACAGCGCCGCCACCAGCAGCGGCGCGACGAAGTAGATGGTGTAGGCGGTGGACAGCGGCAGGCTGCGCAAGGCCCAGGCGAAACAGCCGATCATGGCGATGCCGAGCACGCCGCGCAGCAGGTGCAAGCCCCAGCGCACCGGCCAGATCGCGCGCGGCCCGGCGCTGGCCAGCACCCACACCAGCACGAACGGCAGCGAAGCCCCACCGCGCAATGCCGCGACCTGCAGCGCCGGATAATGCGTGCTGAGCTGCTTCATGGACGCATCCATCAGCGAGAAGAACGCGACCGCAGCGATCATCCACGCGGCGGCGGCATTGGAACGGGAGTTGGGCATCGGCGCATTATCGCCGCGATCGGCGATGTGCGTGGTGCCGGGGCTCATCGCGTCGGGACTGAAGTCCCTCCCACATGGCTCCAGCCCCGGCTGCATCGGCTGACACAGCCTTCTGTGAGAGCGACTTCAAGACATCTCCTGATCGTCGGGACTGAAGTCCCTCCCACATGACTCCAGCCGGCGCACCGGCCGATGCCGCTTCTTGTGGAAGCGACTTCAGTCGCGACGCGCGGCGCCCACCAACGCACGACATTGCGCAACGCGCCGGAACCGACATCCATTCCACGCTGCACCTGCCAGCCCCTGCGACACCTGCGCTGCCACTTCCCACCTGCCGCGCCCCACTCCTCGCCCGCACGTCTTACGATAGGCATCTTTGCCGAGGACTTGCCCATGCCTTCCTTCGATATCGTGTCCGAAGTCGACAAGCACGAACTGACCAATGCCGTCGACCAGGCCAACCGCGAGCTGTCGACGCGCTTCGACTTCAAGGGCGTGGACGCCAAGTTCGCGCTCGACGAGCAGGTCATCACCCAATCGGCGCCCAGCGACTTCCAGGTCAAGCAGATGACCGACATCCTGCGCGCACGCCTGCTGGCGCGCGGCATCGACGTGCGCTGCCTGGAATTCGGCGACGTGGAGACCAACCTCGCCGGCGCGCGGCAGAAGATCACCGTCAAGCAGGGCATCGAGCAGAAGCTGGGCAAGAAGATCGTGGCCACGCTCAAGGAAGCCAAGCTCAAGGTGGAAGCCCAGATCAACGGCGACAAGCTGCGGGTCAGCGGCAAGAAGCGCGACGACCTGCAGGACGCGATCGCGCTGCTGAAGAAGAGCGATTTCGAGCTGCCGCTGCAGTTCGACAATTTCCGCGACTGAAGCCGCCGCGCAAACGCCTCGCGCGTCATCGCCATGCCGGTGCAAGGGTGCAGGACGACCACCGCGTGGCGATGGTCGTTCTGCAGTCGACCGCGCGATATCGTCGCCACGCTGCGTGAGTGCACACGGCTGCGCATCGCCTCGCCTTGCAGGGCGGCACGGCAGACAGGCGATACGCCCATGTCGCGACCTGCGCATGCCGTCCGGCCTGCGCAAGCAGGCATGCCGGCATGACCACGCGAGCGCATCCCGGCCATTGCAGCCCATGCGAAAGCGACGCACTCCGCATCGGAACGAGACGACACCACGCAACGGCACTCCCGCCTCCGCGCCGGGACGCGGACGCCTAGCGCCGCAATTTCTTGCTAGGCACCCGCGGTGACGCCCGCGGCCAGCATTCTCCGCCCCTGCGCCACTTCGGCTTCCAGGTCGTGCGTCCAGATCCAGTCGAAGCGCTGCGCCAGCGTCTGCGCCAGCCGCGTATCGTCGGCGCCGGCCTGCGGATCGCGCAGTTCGTACAGCTCGCCGGCCTCGCGCGAGGTGCGCTGCACGCGGCAGGCGCGCGGCAGGCGCAGGCGCTCGTAGACCTGCAGCAGGGCCGGCAGATCGCCGCGCGTCAGGCCAGGCGTGGCCAGCAGTTGCGCCAGCAGATAGGCATCCTCCAGGCCCTGCCCGGCGCCGGCGCCCTGGTGCGGCAACATCGCGTGCGCGGCATCGCCGATCAGCGCCAGCCGCCCATGCACATAGCCGGGCAGCTCGGCCAGATCGTGCAGCGCCCAGTGCGTGGGCGTGTCGATGCACTCCAGCAGCGTACGCGCCGCCTCGCCCCAGTGCGCGAACGCCTCCAGCATCTCGCGGCGGCTGGCCTCGCGTACCCAGGCCTGGCCAGCGCGCCATTGCGGCGCCGGCTCGCTGCGGTCGGAGACGAAGGCAACCACGTTGATCAGCCTTCCCTGCTTCACCGGGAAGGTCAGGATGTGCGCGTCCAGGCCCAGCAACATCTGCGGCACGTCGACCAGGTGCGCGTCCACGCCGCGGGCGGCGAAAGCGGCACGCAGCCGCGCGGCGTCGATCAGGCCGCGATAGGCGCAGGTGCCGGTGAAACGCGGTTCGGCCGGTGCATGGCCGAGCGCACGCAGCACTTCGCCGCGCATGGCGGACTTGATGCCGTCGGCGGCGATCAGCACGTCGCCTTCGTACTGGCTGCCGTCGGCGAAGCGCACGCGCGCCACGTCGGCGTCCTGGTCCACGGCGACTGCGCGTTTGCCGAACCTGGCCAGCCCGAACGGCAGGCGGGTGGCCAACGCATCGAGGAAGTCGGCGCGGTGCACCGACGACTGGCCGACGCCGGGCGCCAGGGTCTGGCCCAGCAGCCGCGCGTCCTCGCCGCGGCGCCATTCGAACCAGACGTCCTGCCATGGGGCGGGGGTGCGGTCGGCGAGTTCGGCATAGGGCTCGCCCATGCCCAGGCCGGCCAGCGCGCGTACCGCATTGGGGCCGAACGAGACGCCGGCGCCGATTTCGCCGAAGGCCGGCGCCGATTCGAACAGTTGCACGTCGAGATGGCGGTGCCGGCACAGGCCCAGGGCCAGACCGACGCCGGCGATGCCGCCGCCGACGATGCCGATGCGCAGGGGGGATGCAGGATTCATCTGGAGTCTCCGGTGGGGAATGTCAGTCGCGGCCAGCCAGCAGGATTTTCTCGGCCAGCAGCGCAGGCGCGCTGAAACACACTTCGTGGCTGCCCGGCAGGCTGACCAGACGGTAACCGCCCAGGCGCGCGCTCAGCCGCGGATGCCAGCCGTACTCGCCCGGCGGCAGTGCCACATCGTCGGTGGCATAGAGCCAGCTGCGCGGGATCTGCAGCTCGTGGAAACGCTTGAGCGGTACCGCGTCGAAATGGCTGCGCGCGGGGGTCGGACTCAACTGCGCGTACGCCTGCTGCGCCTGCGCCAGGTCGGCGTCGCCGATGAAGCCGTCGCGCCAGATCGGAAACGGCAGCATGATGCCGCCGTCGGCATCGACCGCGTTCTTCCACAGCGCCTGATAGTGCGGCGGCAACAGATCGAACAGCGCCTCGCCGTCGCGCAGCACGAAGGCGTTGTGGAAGATCAGCCGCTTGCAGCGCTCCGGCTCCTCCTCGGCCAGGCGTTGCACGATGCTGCCGCCCCAGCTGTGGCCGAGCACGACCAGGTCGCGTAGGTCGTGGCGGCGCACGTAGTCCACCACCGAGGCCACGCAGTCGGCGTGCGAGACGCGCTTGTCGGCGCCCACGCCATGCCCGGCGATGGTCGGTGCGTGCACCTGCACGCCGTGCGCGCGCAGATGGGCGGCGACGCCGTCCCAGGCGTGGCCGTCGTGCCAGGAACCGTGCAGCAACAGATAGGTTTGCATGGGGTCGTCTCCGTGTGGCTCAGCGGAAGGTCCAGCCGAGGCCGAAAGTGAGATAGGTGAGGTCGCGGGTCCCGGCCTGCACGCCGCCGCTGGCGACCGAGCCGCCCGGCGCATGGGTCACGCTGCCGGTCAGCGACAGCTGCGGCGACAGGCGCCAGGTCGCGCCCAGCGCGTAGTGGCTGTACTGCGCCAGCGGCGCCAGCACGGCCAACTGCGCCTGGCTGTCGGGGATCAGGCGGCTGCCGCGGGAATAGCCGGCCCGCAGCGACCAGGCATCGTTGAGGCGGTAGTCGGCCCCCAGGCGGAACACGCGCTGGCTACGCCAGCCGAAGCCCGGACCGTTCGGATCGCCGAACGCGCCGCCCTCATCGACGCGATTGCCGTAGGAGCGCTCGCCGGCCCAGTCGATCCACAGCCAGTCGGCCGCCACGGTCAGCGCATCGCTGGCCTGCCAGGCCAGACCGACACCGGCCTGCTGCGGCATGTTCAGACGGCCTTCCGGCAGCAGCGCACGGTAGCGCTGCATCTGGCCGAAGCGGATGCGGCTGGACCAGGTGACGCCGGCGCTCAGGCGCGGCGCGAGCTGGCCGTACCAGCCCACGGCGACACCGTACCCGTAGGCCGCATCGGCCCCGGCCGACTGGAAGCCGACCCCCTCCAGGCCGGCGACGTGCAAGCGCTGGTAGGCCAGCCGCGGCGAGATGCCCAGGTACTGGTGCTCGCCCACGCGCCAGGCCAGGGTCGGCGCGAACACCACCTGCTGCAGCTTGGACAGGGTGTTGTGGCTGCCATACACCGGAGCGCCGTAGTCCAGCGCGACGCCGTGGCCGAACACCGACACCCCCAGGCTCAGGTCGTCGTTGAGTTGATGGTTGTAGCCGGCGGTGGGCACCGGAACCAGCGCATCGTCGCCGTAGCGGTTGGGGCCGACCTGCGCGCGCACCGGCGCCGCGATCAAGGTGAGGTCGGCGTCCATGCGGTCGCCGACCGCGCCCATGCCGGCCGGGTTGTTGGCGGACGCCGCCGCGTCCAGCGGCAACGCGATCGAGGTGCCGGCCAGGCCCTGGGTCTGCGCGCCGTAGCCGGGCAAGGCGACGCCGTTGTTGGCGGCGGCACCACCCGAAACCGCCGCCACGGTCCACAGCAGCGTGGTCCAGCGTGGCGTGCCCTGTCGTTGCGCCCTGCGGCGCATTGGATGTGCGAACTGCTGCATGATCGAGCCCTCCCTCCGAGCCGATGCGTGGGTGCGGCCGCCGACCGGCGGCACGCGGGGTCCGCACTGCCGTCGTGACGACCGGCAGCGCGGGATGTTGGAAACGGCACTCATCCTTTGTGCACGCGTCGGCCGACACGGCGACGCGGTACGACGCGAACGCAAGACCGTGCGCGCGACCGGTACGGACGCTCGCGACGATCGAAGCAGGAGACGACTGACCTCGGCGATGCATCCATGCGTCCGACACTGCCCCGCATCACACCAGGCGTCCAAGACCATGTCAGTCTCGTTTCATACCCTGCTGGTATGTTCATCGCGCGATGCGCGCTAGCACTGGATCTTCCGCGATGCAACATGCGCGTTCGATGGCGTGCATGCCGACGCAGCGGCAGCGTCGTCGCAGGCGCACGCCCGCATCGCTTGCGCAAACGCCAACGCCTGGACGCGCACGCACACGCGCTCTGCGCCGCCTCGGCAAGCTTGCGCATGCCAGTGTCTGCATGCCACTGGACACCCCGCGCGCCGCAGCGCACAGACAGCCAGGCACGCGCAGCGCAGCGGCGCGCGGCGCTACACGGCACGGGCTTCATCGGGCGGCGGTGCGGTCCGGCAACGCAAGGAGGGCAACGCAGACACCGCTCGGGCGCTGCACTGCGGCGCAGCCTGGCACGCGCGCCGGCCTCCCGCGTCTCGGCCGAGGCAGGCAGGATGCCGGCGAACGCGCACGGCGAGGGCGCGATCAAAAAAAACGGCACCGGCATCGCCCACGGCAGCGTGTGGGGACGTCGGTGCCGAGGCAGGCGCGACGCCTGCTGCGGGGACACGCGCGACGGCAGCGCCGTCGCCAGCGCAAGGCTCAGCTGGCCATGCGCAGGATCGGCTTGAGGGTGATGCCGCTGCTGCTGTCGGCGGCGGCCTGGTTGATGTCGCTCAACGGATAGAACTTCACCAGCTTGTCGAACGGGAAGCGGCCCTGCTGGTACAGCGTCACCAGTTGCGGAATGAACACCTGCGGCACGCTGTCGCCCTCGACGATGCCGCGGATGCTGCGTCCGCCCAGCAGCAGGTTGTTGACGTCGAAACCGGCCATGGTGCCGAGCTTGGGTGCGCCGACCACGCCGATCGTGCCCAGGCTGGCCAACGCTTCGATGCCCGCCTCCAGCAACTGCGGACGCCCGGTGGATTCGAGCGCGAAGTCGGCGCCGCCGCCGGTGATCGCGCGCACCGCTTCCACCAGATCGCCTTCGCGGTTGTCGATCACGTGCGTGGCGCCCAGTTCCTTGGCCAGCGCCAGCCGCGACGGCACCACGTCCACGGCGATGATGCAGGCGGCGCCGGCCACGTGCGCGGCCATCACCGCGCTGAGTCCGACCGCACCGGCGCCGATCGCCACGAAGCTGCTGCCAGGACGCACCTTCAGCGCATTGATCACCGCGCCGGCTCCGGTCTGGATGCCGCAGCCCAGCGGGCCGAGCAGTTCCAGCGGCGCCTCGCGCGACACCCTGATCGCATTGTTCTCGCGCGCCAGCGCATAGGTGGCGAACGAGGACTGGGCGAAGAAGTGGTCGTGCAGCGGCTGCCCGTGCAGATCCTCGATGGCGGTATGGCCATGCGCGTCGGCACCGCCGAAGTTGCGCGGGAAGAACTCCTGGCAATACGCGGCATGCCCGCCATCGCAGGGATTGCAGTGGCCGCAGGCGCCATAGGTGAGCACCACGTGGTCGCCGACCTGCAGGCTCTTGACGTTGGGACCCAGCGCTTCGACCACGCCGGCGCCCTCATGGCCGAGCACCGCCGGCAGCGGCACCGGATAGTACTGATCGCGCACGATCAGGTCGGTGTGGCACAGGCCGGTGGCCACCACCCGCACCAGCACCTCGTCGTCCTGCGGCGCGCGGATGCGCGCCTGCTCGATGGTGAAGGGCTGTTGCGGCGCGTGCGCGACCGCCACGGTGATCTCGCGTTTATCGGTTGCTGCGTTCATCGCACTGTCTCCTGGGGTTCAAAGCGGATAGGCGGGCGCTGCGCCCTTGACGGTCAACCACTGCCACTGGGTGAACTCTTCCAGGTTCGCCGGGCCGCCGATGCTGCTGCCGTTGCCGGAGGCGCCGACGCCGCCGAACGGATTGACCACCTCGTCGTTGACGGTCTGGTCGTTGATGTGCAGCAGGCCGGTGCGCAACTGCTCGCCCAGCGCCATTGCGCGGCCGACGTCGGCCGACAGCACCGCCATCGACAGCCCGTACTCGGTGTCGTTGGCCAGGGCGACGGCCTCGGCATCGGTGTCGAACGGCACCACCACCGCCACCGGAGCGAAGATCTCCTCGCGGAAGGCCGGGTTGTCGGGGGTGACGTCGCTGAGCACGGTGGGCTCGAAGAACAGGTCGCGGTAGCCGCCGCCGGCGGCGACGGTGGCACCGGCCTCGCGCGCGGCCGCGACCAGGCGCGCGGCGTGATCGCGCTGGGTCGCATCGATCAACGGGCCGAGCGCGACCTCGCCGCTGGCCGGGTCGCCGACGCTCAGGCTCCTGGCCTTGGCCGCCAGCCGCTCGACGAACTGCGGGTAGAGTGCGCGCTGCACCAGCACGCGGCCGGCGGACATGCAGATCTGGCCCTGGTGCAGATACGCGCCCCAGGCGGTGTTGGCGATCGCCAGATCCAGGTCGGCATCGTCGAGCACGATCAGCGAGTTCTTGCCGCCCAGTTCCAGCGACACCTTCTTCAGATGACGGCTGGCCGCCTCGCCGACCTTGCGCCCGGCCGCGGTGGAACCGGTGAACTGGATCATCGCCACGTGCGGATCGGCGGTCAGTGCGGCGCCGGCGCCGCCATCGCCGGGCAGCACGTGCAGCACGCCGGCCGGCAGGCCGGCCAGTTCGAACAGCCGCGCGATGACCGCGCCGCCGCAGATCGCGGTGCGCGGATCGGGCTTGAGCACCACCGCGTTGCCCAGGGCCAGCGCCGGCGCCACCGCGCGCATGGCCAGGTAAAGCGGGAAGTTGAAGGGCGCGATGACCCCGACCACGCCGAGCGGACGCCGCCGCGCCAGGCTCAGCCGCCCGGGCGTGGATGGCAGCACCTCGCCGGCGCTGCGCGACGGCAGCGCCGCCGCCTCGTGCAGCGCCGTCGCGCACAGGGTCGCCTCGAAGCCTGCCTTGCCCTGGGTGGAACCGCTCTCGCGCACCAGCCAATCGGCGATCTCCTGCTGGAACCGCTCGGCCAGTTGCGCGGCCTGGCGCAGTACCTGCGCGCGTTGCGCATACGGCGCCGCGGCCCAGCCGCGTTGCGCCTGCGCAGCGGCGGCGGCCGAGACCGCGACCTGCGCCGGGCCAGCCAGGCCGACGCGGCCGAGCTGCTCTCCGCTGGCCGGCGCGATCGCCTCCGCGCTCTCGGTGGCGGCCTGCCACTGACCGGTGAAAAGCGCTCCGTGCCAGAAATCGTGCTGCAGCAAAAGCGTATCGTTCATGCGGGTGTTCTCCTGGGAATCGGGGTTGCCGGTCATGCCAGTCGCGCGCTCAGGAAGGCGGCGGCATGTTCGATGGCGCGCACGGCGGCCGGCAGCACGCCGGCCATTTCGACGAAGCCGTGCACCATGCCCGGCAGTTCGACGTACTCCACCGCCACCCCGGCCGTGCGCAGGGCATCGGCGTAGTGGCGGCCGTCGTCGCGCAGCACGTCGCAGGCGGCGGTGTAGATCAAGGCCGGTGGCAGTCCGCGCAGATCGGCCGCGCGCAGCGGCGACAGCCGGCTGTCGCTGGGGTCGTACTCGGCCACGAACGGCGCCGACATCGCCTGCATCACCGCCAGCGTCAGCGGCGGCACATGCGCGTTCTCGTGGCGCGCCGCAAAGTCCTGCGATGCCGGCGACAGATCCGTACTCGGATAGAACAGCGCCTGCGCGCGCAGCGCCACCGCACTGCCGCGCAACTGCTGACAGGCCACCGCCGCCAGACTGCCGCCGGCGCTGTCGCCGGCCACGGCCAGGCGGCCGGCATCCAGGCCCAGCTCGCCGGCGTGCGCCGCCAGCCAGGCGATCGCCGCGACCACGTCCTGCGGGCCGGCCGGGGCCGGATGTTCCGGCGCCAGCCGGTAGTCCACCGCCACCACCGCGCACGCGGCCGCCTGCGCCAGGCGCCGGCAGACCGGATCGTGGGTGTCCAGATCGCCGGCACTCCAGCCGCCGCCGTGCAGATAGACGATGGCCGCGGTGGCCTGCGGCGCGCTGACCGGCCGATACAGGCGCAGCGGGATCGGACCGGCCGGCCCCGTGGCGATCAGCGCACGGACCTCGGCCACCGGCAACGGCGTGCCGCCGAGCAGCGCGCCGATCTGACCGTAGGCCTGGCGCAGCTGCGGGATCGGCAGGGTCTCCAGCGGGGGCGCGCCGCTGGCGGCCATGCCTTGCAACACCGCCAGCACGTCCGGCGCCAGCCGCGAAGGGTCGAAGAGAGGGGACTGCATGGCGTTCGCTCCAGGAAAGGACAGAGGTGAGGACACGGGGGTCAGTGGGCGCCGCCGGTGCGTGGCGACAGGCCGCGGCGACGCGCGCACGGCGGGCCGGGCGGGTGGATCATCCCTGGTCGCCGCCGCCCACCGGCAGCACCGTCCCGGTGATGTAGGAAGCCTCGTCCGAGGCCAGGAACAGGATCGCCGCGGCCTGCTCGTCGAGCGTGCCGTAGCGTTTCATCAGGCTCGATTCCACGGTCTGCGCGACAATCTGCTGATACCAGGCCTGCGCCTGCGCGCTCTGCGCATCGGCATTGCGCGGCACCCGCCGCGGCGGCGCCTCGGTACCGCCCGGGGCGACCGCGTTGACGCGGATGCCATGCGCGGCGTGCTCGAACGCCAGGCACGCGGTCAGCGCGTTGACCCCGCCCTTGGCCGCGCCGTACGGCACGCGATGGATGCTGCGGGTGGCGATGGAGGAGACGTTGACGATCGCCCCACCGCCCTGCGCGATCATGTACGGCAGCGCCGCGCGGCATCCCCACAGCGCCGGGAACAACGAGCGCCGCACCTCGGCCTCGATCTGCGCCGGGGTGTATTCCTGGTACGGCTGCGCCCAGATGGTGCCGCCGACGTTGTTCACCAGCACGTCGATGCGGCCCATCTGCGCCTGCGCGAACTGCATCGCCCGCGCGTTCTCCTCGTAGTGTTCCAGGTCGGCCACCAGCGTGGCGACTTCGGCCGGCGCCAGTGCCTGGGACAGTTCGGCGACATGGGCGGCGCGGTCCACCAGCACCAGCCGTGCGCCCTCGGCGGCGGCACGCTCGGCCACGCGCAGGCCGATGCCCTGCGCCGCGCCGGTGACCACCACCACCTTGCCGGCGAAACGCGCGCTCATGCGGCCCGTTCCTGCACCGGCGCCACGGCGCTGGGGGTGAACTTCTCGTAGTGGAAGGCGGCCGGAACCAGCCCGATGCCGGAAAAATGCGTGCGCACCGCTTCGACCATCGGCGGCGGTCCGCACAGGTACACGTCCACGTCGCCGCCGTGCAGGGCGTGCGCAGGCAGGTGCTCGGTGACGTAGCCGGTGCGCGGATGCGCCGCCGCCGGATCGACCACGCAGGTATCGAACGTGAACCAGTCGGCCTGCTCGGCCAGCGCCTGCAGGCGCTCCAGCAGCACCAGGTCGGCGCCGCGGGTCACGCCGTACATCAGATGCACCGGATGCGCGCAGCCGCTGGCCTGCAATTGCGCCAGCATCGACAGGAACGGCGCCAGGCCGGTGCCGCCGGCCAGCAACAGCAGCGGCCGGGTGATCTCGCGCAGGTAGAAGCTGCCCAGCGGGCCGTTGAGGTCCAGGACCTGTCCCGGCGTGGCCGCGTCCAGGTAGGCGCTCATCAGGCCGCCGGGGACGCGCCGGATCAGGAAGGTCAGCGTGGACGCACCCGGCGCGGAACTGAAGGAATACGCGCGCAACTGGCCGCTGCCGGGCACGGCGATGTTGACGTACTGGCCGGGCAGGAAGGCCGGCGCCGGGCCGATCGTCTCCAGGGTCAGTTCCAGCGCGGCGTCGGCATGCGCGACCACCGCCGCCACCGTGGCCTGGAAGTGCACGCTCCCGGTCTTGCAGGCGAGCGAGGTCGCCGGCACCGCCACGGCGCAGTCCGACTGCGGCCGCATCTGGCAGGTCAGGACCATGCCGGCGGCGGCTTCATCGGCGCTGAGCGCGTCCTCGATGTAGTCCTCGCCCAGATCGTAGCGCCCACGTTCGGCGCGGCACTTGCAGGTGCCGCACACGCCGTCGGCGCAATCCATCGGCAGGTTGATGCGCTGGCGGAAGGCGGCGTCGAGCACCGTCTCGCCGTCGTTGCAGTCGATGAAGCGGGTGATGCCGTCTTCGAAATTCAGCGCGATGCGATAGGACATGGCGGTTGCTCGCAGGTGCGTGCCGATCAGACGTGGTAGACGTCGACGACCTGGCGGATGTAATCGTTCTTCAGCACGATGGTCTTGCGCGCGATGCGCAGCGCGTCGTCCTGCCGGCGCAGGGTCAGCGTCACCGTGCCGAAGAATTGGTCGGTGACCTTGTAGCGATGGCTGAGCGTGTGGAAATTGTGCCGCACCTCGATGTCCTGCCCGTGCTCGGACAGCACCTCGATGTTGCTCAGGTTGTGGCTGGTGCGCGGCTCCGGCGTGGAGGCGCCGGAGCGCTCGGTCTTGATCCGGAACACGCGGTCTTCCAGCCCGGAGCGATCGGCGTAGTAGATCAGCGAGATCTGCGACTGCGGATCGTCGGTGAGGCGGTCGTCGTCGTCCCAGGCCGGCATCCAGTACACCGCGTCCTCGGCGTACAGGGTCAGCCACTCGTCCCACTGGCGGTCGTCGAGCAGGCGCGCCTCGCGGTACAGGAAGGCGCAGATGGTCTGGTAGTCGGTGCTCATGCCGTACCCTCGCGTTCGCGTGCGATCGCCTCGCGCATCGCCTCCGCCCAGTACGCGTGCTGGCGCACGAACAGGCCTTCGTCCTCGCTGCGCTCGCCCGACAGCAGCGGCGCCAGTCCCATCCGCCGCGCATTCTCGTCGGGGCCGTCGATCCACAACGGCGCGCCGCGGCTGAGATCGTTCCACGGCGCCGCGCCGGCGGCGTAGCCGGCCTGGCACGCGCGGAACTCCTCCAGGTCGTCGGCGGTGCCCATCCCCGAGACGTTGAAGAAATCCTCGTACTGGCGGATGCGCAGCGCACGGTCGCGCGCGCTTTCGCCCTTGGGCGCGAAGCAGAAGATGCTGACCTCGGTCTTGTCCACGTCCAGCGGCCTGACCACGCGGATCTGCGTGGAGAACTGGTCCATCAGGAACAGGTTCGGATACAGACACAGGTTGCGCGTCTGCTCGACGATGAACGCGGCGCGGTCGGCGCCCAGGCGCTGCGCCAGTTCCTCGCGCTGCGCGTACACCGGGCGCACTTCCGGGTTCATGGTCTTGGTCCACAGCAGGATGTGGCCGTTCTCGAAGCCGTACACGCCGGCGACGCTCTTGCTCCAGCTGCCGGCATCGACCGCCGGGGTGCCTTCCTGCTTGCGCCGGCTCATGGTGGCGGCGTAATTCCAGTGCACGGTGCTGACGTGGTAGCCGTCGCAGCCGTTCTCCATCTGCAGCTTCCAGTTGCCGTCGTAGACATAGGACGAGTTGCCGCGCAGCACTTCCAGCCCCTGCGGCGCCTGATCGACGATCTGGTCGATGATGATCCGGGTCTGCCCCAGGAACTCGTGCAGTGGCGCCACGTCCTCGCGCAGGCTGCCGAACAGGAAGCCGCGGTAGCTCTCGAAGCGCGGCACGCGCTTGAGATCGTGGCTGCCGTCCTGGCCGAACTGCGGCGGGTACTGGGTGGTCTTCTCGTCCTTGACCTTGAGCAGCTTGCCGGTATTGGAGAAGGTCCAGCCATGGAACGGACAGGTGAAGCTGCCCTTGTTGCCGTGCTTGCGCCGGCACAGCATCGCGCCGCGATGCGCGCAGGCGTTGATGACCGCGTGCAGTTCGCCGTGCTTGTCGCGGGTGATCACCACCGGCTGACGGCCGATGTAGGTGCTGTAGTAGTCGTTCGGCGCGGGGATCTGGCTCTCGTGCGCCAGATAGATCCAGTTGCCCTCGAAGATGTGCTTCATCTCCAGCTCGAACAGGTCGGCGTTGGTGAAGATGTCGCGGCGGCAGCGGAACCTGCCTTCGGCATGGTCGTCCTGCACGGCGCTGGCGAGCAGGTCGTCGAGCGCGGTCGCTTTGTCGATGACGGCGGACATGTGGCGTTGTCTCCTGGGGGAAGGCGGCGGCCGTGCGCGGCGGCAGGCCGCCGCGACGACGACGGACGCGGTTGGCGCAGCAGACGCCTAGGCGGCGGCGCGCCGGCGCAGCGGGTTGGCCTGGTTGTCGACGCCGTCGACAAGCGCGGTGAGGCGGAAGTCGAAATGGATCTCGGCGAACGGACCGTCCACGCCATTGGCGGCGATGCTGGCCGCGTCGCTGTGCTCGACGATCGCCGGCACCAGGCCGTCACGGGTGGCGTAGGCGAAGTCGTCGTTGACCAGCGGGTCGCCGGCGATGTTGATCTGCGTGGTCAGCTTGCGGTGGCCGTCGGCGCCGACGAAGAAGTGGATGTGCGCCGGACGCTGGCCATGGCGGCCGAGCGCGAACAGCAGGCGTTCGGTCGGGCTGCCCGGCGGCACGCCGTAGCCCTTGGGCACGATGCTCTGGAAACGGTACTGGCCGTTGTCGTCGGCGACGATGGTGCGGCGCATGTTGAACGGCGCCTGCTTGCCGGTGGGATCGAAGTGCGAATAGAAACCGCGCGTGTCGCAGTGCCACACCTCCACCGTGGCGCCGGGCAGCGGGCGGCCGTCGGCGGCGTACACGGTGCCGTGCATGATCAGGGTATGGCCGTTTTCGTCGCTGCCGTCGTCGAGCCGGGCGAAGCCGTGCGCCACCGGCGCACCGGCCACGTACAGCGGCCCTTCGATGGTGCGCGGGGTCGGATTGTCGATGCCCAGTTCGGCGTCGATGGCGTCCAGGCGCAGGTCCAGGAAGTGGTCAACGCCCAGCCCGGGCGAGATCAGCCCGGCCTGACCGGCCGCACCCAGGTCGTTGAGCCAGGCGACGGCGGTCCAGTATTCGTCGGGGGTGACGTTCAGGTCGTCGATGGCCTTGAACAGGTCCGACAACAACCGGTGCATGATCTGCTTCGCCCGTGCGTCGCCGCCGGCCTGGTCCAAACCGCAGACCGACCGCAGAAATGCCTGCACGTTCGCAGTCTCGAAAATCTTGACGCTCATCGTATGGTCCCTTCTTTGCTCATGGTGGCGTTGGCTGCCTTGAGACGTTCCCCTCCCCAGGGAAGCGTCGTTGCTTCGGTTCTAGCGATCGTCCTCGTACAGCGAGGACGGGTGCCGGCACAGCGGCGTGACGGCGATACGCATGTAGGGAAACAGCGGCAGCGACAGCAGCAGGGCGTGCAACTGGGTGTTGTCGGCCACGTCGAAGATGCTGACGTTGGCGTATTGCCCGACCACCCGCCAGATGTGCCGCCACTGGCCGCTGCGCTGCAGTTCCTGGAAACGCGCCTTTTCCTGCGCCTTGAGTTGCTCGGCGCGCTCGGGCGGCATGTCGCCGGGCAGGTTCACTTCCATGGTCACGTGGAACAGCATGGTCATGGCTCCTGGCTGGGCGCGACCGGCACCGCCACGCGGCGGCGGTCGCGACGGAAGGCATCCACCCGCGCCTCGTCCAGGGCGATGCCCAGGCCCGGCGCGCGCGGTACGTGCAGATGGAAATCCTCGTAGCGCAGCGGCTCGGCGAGGATCTCTTCGGTCAGCAGCAGCGGCCCGAACAGTTCGGTGCCCCACTGCAGATGGGGGAAGGTGGCGAAGACATGGGCCGAGGCGATGCTGCCGATCGCCCCTTCCAGCATCGTGCCGCCGTACAGGCCGATGCCGGCGGCATCGGCGATCGCGGCGACCTTCTGCGCGGCGAACAGGCCGCCGGATTGTTCGATCTTCACCGCGAACACGTCGGCGGCGCCCTGCTGGGCGGCCTGGAACGCGCTGTCCGGGCCGTTGAGCATCTCATCGGCCATCAGCGCGATCGGGAAGCGCCGCATCAGCCGCCGCATCGCCGCCAGCGACGCCACCGGCTGTTCGACCAGTTCGCAGCCGGCGTCGGCCAGCGCCGGCAGCGCGCGCACCGCCTCGGTCTCGCTCCAGGCCATGTTGACGTCCACCCGCACCGCGCCGCGCGCCCCCAACGCGCGCTTGATCGCCGCCACGTGGGCCACGTCCTCGGCGACGCTGCGCGTGCCGATCTTCAGCTTGAACACGTTGTGCCGGCGCTCGGCGAGCATGCGTTCGGCCTCGGCGATGTCGCGTTCGGTGTCGCCGGAGGCCAGCGTCCACGCCACCGGCAGGCGATCGCGCAGGCGCCCGCCCAGCAGCTCGGACACCGGCAGGCCGAGCCGCTGGCCGTGGGCGTCGAGCAGCGCGGTCTCGATCGCGCACTTGGCGAAATGGTTGCCCTTGACCAGGCCGCCGATCCGCTGCATCAGCGCCTGCACCGCGCAGGCATCGGCCCCGACCAGCAGCGGCGCGATGTAGCGGTCGATCGTCAACTGCATGCCTTCCGGGCTCTCCGCGCCGTAGGCCAGACCGGCGATCGTGGTGCCCTCGCCCAGCCCGACCACGCCGTCGCTGCAATGCAGGCGCACCAGCATCAGGGTCTGCCCGCGCATCGTCGCCATCGACAGGCGATGCGGGCGGATCGTGGGCAGGTCGAGCAGCAGCGTCTCGACGCGTTCGACGGTGGCGGTGGTGGGGTGCGGTGACATGGCGCCGATTCTTGGCCCGGCACGGCACTGCCGTCCAAGACTGAATGCAGCACCATTTCATACCCTGAAGATATAGTATGGCGGGAAACCTAGACGTTCATGATTTGCTGCAGCACAGCATACTTTGAATGTCATGTAACTTTCCGCCACAGCGAGCGTCTATGGATCTGCGTCAACTCCGCTACTTCGTGGCCGTCGCCCGCGAACGCAACTTCACCCGTGCCGCAGAAATCCTGCATATCGCGCAACCGCCGCTGAGCCGGCAGATCCAGCAGATCGAGCAGCAACTGGGCGTGCCGCTGCTGGTACGGCGCAGCCGCCCGCTGCGTCTCACCGACGCCGGACGGCTGTTCTACGAGGAAGCGCTGCAGGTGCTGGGCCGGGTCGAGCAGATGACCGAGGCCGCGCGCCGGCTCGGCCGCAGCGAGCGCCGCGTGGCCTCGATCGGCTTCGTCGCCTCCACCCTGTACGGCGGTCTGCCCACGGTGGTGCGGCGCCTGCGGCAGGCGCGACCGGACCTGGAAGTGCGCCTGGTCGAGCTGATGTCCAGCCAGCAGGTGGAAGCGCTGAAGGAAGGCCGCATCGACCTGGGCTTCGGCCGCGTGCGCAGCAGCGACCAGCATGTCGAACGCCTGGTCCTGCGCGAGGAGCGCCTGGTCGCGGCGATCCCGATGGAACACCCGCTGGCCGCGGAGGACGCGCCGCTGCCGCCGGCGGCGCTGGCCGGGCAACGGCTGCTGCTCTATCCCAGCCATCCGCGCCCCAGCTTCGCCGATCAGGTGCTGTCGCTGCTGCAGGATCACGGCGCGCATCCCAGCGAACTGCAGGAGGTGCGCGAGCTGCAGACCGCGCTGGGCCTGGTCGCGGCCGAGAGCGGGATCTGCCTGATCCCGGCCTCGGCGCGGTCGATGCGCAGCGACCTGCATTACCGCCTGATCGACGACGAACACGCCACCTCGCCGATCATCATGAGTTATCGCCGCAACGACGACTCCGGCCTGGTGGAACTGACCAAGCAACTGATCCGCGAGATGTATGCCGAGCATCCGCCGTGGCTGGACGTGTCCTACAACCGCTGGAACGCACCGTAACCCCGGCCACCGGCGCCTATCCGGCATACACTGGCCGCCGCGCGCGGCCCCGTGCCCACGCGCGCCGCCCCTTCGCCGCCGCCGACGCCATGCCTCCCACCTCGCTTGCCCCCGCCTCCGACGACCCGATCGCCCTGACCCGCCGATGGCTGGAGCGCGCGGTGATCGGGCTGAACCTGTGTCCGTTCGCCAAGGCGGTGTACGTCAAGCAGCAGATCCGCTACGTGCTCAGCGACGCCAGTACCCCCGAGGCGCTGCTCGAACAACTGGCCGAAGAACTGGTGCTGCTGCGCGATACCCCGGCCGAGCAGATCGACACCACGCTGATCGTGCACCCGGACGTGCTGCAGGACTTCCTGGACTACAACGACTTCCTCGACAACGCCGACGCCGCGGTCGAGGCGCTGGACCTGCAGGGCGTGCTGCAGGTGGCCAGTTTCCATCCGCAGTACCAGTTCGCCGGCACCGCGCCGGACGATATCGGCAACTACACCAACCGCGCGCCCTACCCCACCCTGCACCTGCTGCGCGAGGACAGCGTGGAACGCGCAGTGGCCGCATTCCCGGACGCGGACGTGATCGTCGAGCGCAATCTGCAGACCCTGGAGAAGCTGGGGCTGGAGGGCTGGAAGCGGGCGGTTGGGGAGCGGGATTCGTGATTGGGGATTCGGGATTCGTAGAAGCGGGATTTGCGACGGTGCGTGGCGCCACGCGCTTTTGCCAATCCCCAATCCCGACTCCCTAATCCCGGCCCTCGAACAGCACCGCCACGTCCGCCGCGTCCAGCACCCGCCACTGGCCGGAAGGCAGATCGTCCAGGCCGAAGCCGCCGATGCGGCTGCGGTGCAGCGCGGCCACGTGGTTGCCGACGGCGGCGAACATGCGCCGCACCTGGTGGTAGCGGCCTTCGTGCAGGGCCACACGCACCTGCCGCGGCCCCAGCGTCTCCAGTTGCACCGGCAGCAGCGGCGTGGTCTCGCCGTCGAGCATCAGCGTGCCGCTGGCGAACTGCGCGGCCTCGTCGCCGCGCAGATCCTCGGCCAGGGTGGCCTTGTAGACCTTGGCCAGCCGCGCCTTGGGCGAGACGATGCGATGCAGCAGCGCACCGTCGTCGGTCATCAGCAGCAGACCGCTGGTGTCGCGGTCCAGCCGCCCCACCGTGGACAGCAGCGGCGAGCGCAGGCGGAAGCGCGGCGGCAGCAGGTCGTAGACGATGCGTCCCGGATCCTTGGTCGAGCAGGTGTAGCCGACCGGCTTGTGCAGCGCCAGGATCAGCCCGGGCGGCGGGTCCAGCGGCTCGCCGTCGACCCGGATCGCCGCGTGCGGCACCTGGTCGTCGGCATACAGCACCTCGCCCTCGGCGTCGGTGATGCGGCCCTCGCGGAACATCAGCGCCACCTGCTTGCGGCTGCCGTAGCCCAGGTTGGCCAGGTGCTTGACCAGTTTCATCGGCGCGCTCCGGCACGGCTGCGCACCGCGTGGATCAGCTTGAAGCCGTCGCGGGTGGCGAGTACCTCGGTCTCCCCGAAGCTGGCGTCGAGCACCGCCTCGTAGGGCAAATGCCGGTTGGCGACCAGGAACAGCCGCCCGCCGGGCGCCAGCGCCTGCGCCGCCACCGCGATGAAGCGCCGGCCGATGTCCGGCCGCTCCATCCGCCCCGGCGCATGGAACGGCGGATTGCTGACGATGACGTCGTACTGCCCCGGCAGTCCGGTGGTCACGTCGTGCCAGTGGAAACCCAGCGTCGGGACGGCCGGTGCCTGCGCCAGATTCGCGCGCGCCAGCGCCAGCGCGCGCGCGTCGGCCTCGAACAGGTCCAGCGCGGTCAGTTGCGGGCAGCGCGCCAGCAGTTCGGCCGACAGGTAGCCGTAGCCGGCGCCGAGATCGGCGGCACGGCCGCGCAGGTCGGCGGGCAGGTGCTCGGCCAGCAGCGCCGAGGCCGGGTCGATGCGATCCCAGGCGAACACGCCCGGGCGGCTGCGGAAGCGACCGTCGAGAATCGGCCGCACCGCATCCAGCGTCGCCCAGCGCTGCTGCAGCGCGGCGTCGTGGCCGCCCTGCAGCGGCGCGGTCCAGTACACGCGGCAGTGGTGCTTGGTCAGCTTGCCGCCGAGTCCAGCCAATTGCTGCAGGTCGTCCTCGCCGGAGCGCGCGCCCTCGTTGTTGGCCTGGCAGGCCACCACGATGCCGCCCGGCGCGGCCAGCGCCACGGCGCGCGCCAGCAGCGCCCGCGCTTCCTCGCGCTGGCGCGGCGGCAGCACCAGCACCAGCGCGTAGCCGCCGGTGTCGGCGGCGCCGTCCTGCTCGGCGCGCACGGTCCAGCCGCCCTGCTGCAGCGCGCTGGCGAACGGCCGGTAGTCCTGCTCGCAGACCAGTTGCGGCGGCTGCGCGTGCTGGCGCAGCGCCCAGCCGTCGCGGGCGCGCAGGAACAGCAACTTGCCGGCAGGCCAGCGCAGCACGCCCTGGGCGAACGGCAGGAACAGGGTGTCGAGGGGGGCGTCTTGCGCAGCCGGCATCGGGCGTGAGTCATCGGAACAGGGACGCGCATTCTACCGGCAGTGCGCAGCGACCCCGGTTTTGCGCGAATCCAACGCATCATTGATGTTTCGGCAACATCGCCGCGCCTAGGCTGCAAGGCACCCAATGACCGGAGAGGCAGCATGCGCGCAGTGTTCATCGGCGGCGTCGTCGACAACAGCGAAGTGGACCTGGATGGCAGCCAGCCGCCGTTGCACTACCCGGAGAACACCGGCACCGGGCGTCCGCGCTACCGCCTGCACCAGCGCGGCGCACGCGACGACGGCAGCGTGGTCTATGCCGTCTATGCCGCCCCGGAACTGGGCGACACCGAAGTGGAGCGCGTCTTCAACGAACGCGGCTACGCCCGCCGCTTCGGTGTGGAACCGGCGCCTGTGGAGCACTGACGCCGGGCTTCCGGCTCGGTCAATCAAACCTGCAGGAGCGGCGTCGGCCGCGACCAGGTCGTGCCAGGCCATCCCGGTCGCGGCCGACGCCGCTCCTGCACGCGTTAGCAGAGATGCATTTGCCCTCGTGCCCACTCGCGCGATTTTCGATTGCAGCAAACAAGGCCGGCTTCCAGGAAGCGGCTGCGGTCGTGGTTTTCCTGTAAGACCCGTCGAGGCTGAAGCCGCTCCTATGGGTGCCTGCGCATGTTTTTCGAAGCACGCGGCCGCGCAATGAGATGCGCGCTGCAGCAGCCCTGGGGGCACGCGCCACACCGCCGCAGTGGTCCTTTGTAGGAACGGCCTAAGCCGCGATCGGGCTTCACCATGAAGCCCACGTCGCAGCCATCAATCCCGCATCGCGACCATGAACCCCGCGCCGCGGCCGAAGCCGCTTCTACGATCGATGCGGAAACACGCGACTCACCACGCCGCTTACTTGCCCGGCTTCGGCGTCACCCGCCACACCACATTGCCAACGTCGTCGGCGACCAGCAGCGCGCCCGGCTTGTCCACCGCCACGCCGACCGGGCGGCCCTGCGCACGGCCCTCGGCGTCGAGGAAGCCGGTCAGCACGTCCTGCGGTTTGCCGCTGGGCTTGCCGTTGGCGAAGGGCACGTAGATCACCTTGTAGCCCGACGGCGGGTCGCGGTTCCAGGAGCCGTGCTGGCCGATGAAGGCGCCGCCGCGATAGGGCTGCGGCAGCAGCGCACCTTCGTAGAAGGCCAGGCCCAGCGAGGCGGTATGCGCGCCCAGCGCGTAGTCCGGCTTGATCGCGCTGGCCACCATCTCCGGGTTCTGCGGCTGCACGCGCTCATCCACGTGCTGGCCGTAGTAGCTGTACGGCCAGCCGTAGAAACCGCCCTCGCGCACCGAGGTCAGATAATCCGGCACCAGGTCGCTGCCGATCTCGTCGCGTTCGTTGACCACGGTCCACAGCGTGTCGGTGCCGGGCTGCCAGGCCAGGCCGACCGGATTGCGCAGGCCGCTGGCGAACACGCGGGTGGCGCCGCTGGCGGCGTCCACTTCCAGGATCGCGGCGCGGTTGAGTTCCTGCTCCATGCCATTCTCGGCGACGTTGCTGTTGGAGCCGACGCCCACGTACAGCTTCTTGCCGTCGCGGCTGGCCAGCAGGCTCTTGGTCCAGTGGTGGTTGATGCCGCCGGGCAGGTTGGCGACGAAGCTGGGCGCGGCGGTGATCTGGGTGTCGCCGTCCTTGTACGGGAAGCTGACCAGGGCATCGGCATTGGCGATGTAAAGACGGTCGCCGACCAGGGCCATGCCGAACGGCGAATACAGGCCCTTGAGGAACTGCGTGCGCACTTCGGCGACGCCATCACCGTCGGCGTCGCGCAGCAGGGTGATGCGGTTGGCGCTGGGCACGGCGGCGCCGGCCTTGGCCATCATCGCGCCCTGGATCTTGTCGCGCAGGCCGCTGCTCTCCTTTTCCGGTGCCGGCGGCTCGGCGGTCTCGGCGACCAGCACGTCGCCGTTGGGCAGCACATACAGCCAGCGCGGATGGTCCAGGTCGCGGGCGAAGGCCTGCACCGCCAGGTCGGCGGCCGGCATCGGCGCGGCGCCATCGGCCCAGCGCTTGACCTCGGCGACCTTGACCGTGGGGATCATGCGCTTGACCGGATCGGGCAACACCGGATCCGGCCCCATGCCCTCCTCGATGGAGTGCTTGGCGGTGTCGCCGCAGGCGGCGAGCAGGGCGGCACTGAGCGCACACAACACCCAACGGGCGCGAATCGGCGAAGACATGGCCATGTGTCTTGGATATCCGGGAACACGGGGGAACGCCGATGATGCACAGCCCCGACGCGAAAAAAGTGAAAGATGCGTCAAGAGGCGTCGCCGCGCGGATCGGTCTCCCAGGGCCGCGCCGGCAACTGACGCACGCTGCGGATTTCGTCCAGCCACAGGTAGCGGTGCCGGGCCGGATCGTCGAGGTCGTCGATGCGCACCTGCGCATTGCTGCCCTCGTTGCCATCGGCGTCGCGGAACTGCTGGATGCTGGGCCGGACCGACACGGTGCCGAAGCACACGCTGCCGTCGTGCAATTCGATGCGCACATGCGCCTGCCCGGGCAGTTGCAGGATCAACGCTTCCAGCGCATGGATCTGCGCCTGGTCGGTGTGGATACGCTCGGCAAACTGGGTCATCGGCGGACTCCTGAGGGGGAACCGCAGCACCCTAACGCCGGCCGCGTGAGCCGGCGGGCAAGACCGCGCTAACGCTGCCGCGCGAAGCGCACCGCCGAGACCAACTGCGCCACGCTGTACGGCTTGGCCAGGTGTTCCTGGAAGCCGGACTGCAGCGCGCGCTGGCGATCGTCGGCACGCGCCAGCGCAGTCACCGCGACCGCCGGCAGTTCGTCCGCGCCCAGGCCCATGTTCTCGCGCACGGTGCGGATCAGCCCGTAGCCATCCATGCCCGGCATGCCGATGTCGGTGACCATCACGTCGATCGCCGCATGGCCGCCGCCGTCGAGCACCTCCAGCGCCTCGCTGGCCGAGCCCACCGCGACCACCTCCGCGCCCTGCTCCTCGAGCAGGCGCCGCAGGTAGTCGAGCATGTCCGGCTGGTCCTCCACCGCCAACAGGCGCACGCCCTTGAGCGAATACGCCTCGACCACCTGTTCGGCCATCGCGAACGCGCGCACTTCGCGCAGCGGGCGCGAGCCCGGCGCATCGCGGTGCAGCGGCAGGCGCACGGTGAAGACCGAGCCGCAGCCGCGACCTTCGCTGGCCGCACTGATCTGGCCGCCATGCATTTCCACCAGCTGCTGCACGATCGCCAGGCCCAGGCCGAGGCCGCCGTGCAGACGCGTGGTGGTGCTGTCGGCCTGGCGGAAGCGGCCGAACAGGTGCGGTAGGAATTCCGGCGGAATGCCGTCGCCGGAATCGCGCACCGCCACGCTGACGTGCTCGCCATCGTCGTCGAGCGCGATCGCCAGGGCGATGCGCCCGTGCGCGGGCGTGAACTTGATCGCGTTGGACAACAGGTTCCAGAACACCTGCTGCAGGCGCGTGGCGTCGCCCAGCACCATGCACGGCTGCGAAGGCGCCTGCAGGGTCAGCGCCTGGTCCTTGCCTTCGGCCACCGGCTCCTGCGCGCGCATCGCCTCGCGCACCTGTTCGGCCAGGTCCAGCGCCTCCACTTCCAACTGCACCTTGCCCAGCAGCATGCTGCTGAGATCGAGCATGTCCGAGATCAGCCGCTGCTGCGCGCGCGCGCTGCTGGCGATCACCGACAGGCCCTTGCTGCTCGGGTCGCCCGGCGGCAGCCGCTGCAGCAGCAGGTCGCTCCAGCCGAGGATGGTGGTGAGCGGCGTGCGCAGTTCGTGCGACAGCGTCGCCAGGAATTCGTCCTTCAGCCGTGCCATGCTCTCGGCGGCGTTGCGTGCGCTGCGCTCGGATTCCAGCAGTTGCTCGCGCGCCAGTTCGATGTCGCGGCGTTCGGTGACGTCCGGACTGCTGCCGGCCAGGCCGATGAACTGGCCCTCGGCGGAATAGCGCGGCACCGCGGTCATTTCCACCCAGCGCCACTCGCCGTCGTGGCGGCGCGCGCGCACCAGCGCGCGCAGGTTGCGCTGGTCGTGCAGCGCGTTGCGCAATTCGTAGGCGAACACGCCCACGTCTTCCGGATGCAGCACGTCGCCCCAACCCGGGCGCGCAGCATCGGTGTCCAGATCGATGCCGAAGAATTCGGCATAGGCGGTGTTGGTGAAGCGCATTTCGCCCTGGGCGTCCAGCACCCACACCGGCATCGGCAGGCCCTCGGCCAGCGCGCTGAAGCGCGCCTCGCTCTCGGCCAGGTCGCGCTCCATCCGCTTGCGCTCGGTGATGTCGAGGAACTGCACGGCGACCTGGCGCAGTTCCGGCGCGCCGACGCGGAACGAATCCACTGCCCACCAGCGGTCCAGCGCAGTCGCGAAGTTCTCGAACTTGTCCGGACGACCTGTCAACGCGACGGCGCCGTAGCGCTGGAACCAGTGCTCCTCGTGGGTCGGCGAGATCTCGCGCATGCGCCGCCCGACCACATCGCGCAGGCCGGTCTCGCGCTCGAAGGCCGGATTGACCTGCAGGAACACGTAATCGACCGCGCGCTCGCCCTCGAACAGCATCTGGATCACGCAGAAGCCGGAATCGATCTTGTCGAAGATCTCGCGGTACTGCAGGTCCGTCGCCTGCGCGAACGAGGAAGCGGTGGAGTCTGGACTGGCATGCATGACGGACTAGCTCTGGAAGCGGCCTACGGCAACGGATGAAGACGGTGCCCGGCATACGCGGCGCAACGACGATGCGCCAGGAGCGGCAAGGCGTAAACCCCCATCTTGTTAAGCCACTCCGCCGCCGTCAAGCCAGCGCCTGTGCTGCGCCTGCCCGAACGATGTCACCAGAAGAACGCGATCACCAGCACGATGCCCAGCAACGACAGGCCGATGCCGGCGAGCACCATCCACTGGGTGAGGCGCGCGCTGCGCAAGGCCTGCTCTTCCAGCCAACGCTCGGCTTCCTCGCGCCACGGCGGCGGCGAAGAGGATTCCAGCAACTGCTGCACGCGTGCCGGCCCCAGCTGCCGGCATTGCCGGCGGCATTCTTCGGGAACCACGGATCGCTCGGGTGCGCTGACGACGGACATGACAACGTTCCTGAATTGCTCAGCCGAGCGTGAAACGAGGCGCGTCGCCGGCGAGTTCGTGCTCCACCGCCATCCGCGCCAGGCGGGTGTAGTTGGCGCGCGGGCCGGCACCGCGGCCGACAATCAGGCCCAGGTACTCCAGGCCGGTCCACACCCGCGCCTTCCACTCCACGCCGTCTTCGGCCAGCACCAGGGTCAGCGTGTAGCGGAAGCTCTGCCCCTGCGGGCTGCGGTAGTGGTAGCTGGGCGGGAACTGCACGGCCACGTCCTGCGCCTCGCCGAGCGAGACCAGGTAGCGCCGCAGCAGATGGCGCACGTCGTCGCCGGGGTTGAGGCGCAACTGCCGCGCCGCCTCGTCCAGGTTGGCCTGGTGCTCGACGAACGCGGCCGCACCGCTGGCCGGGCTGTGCCCATGCCGCTTGGCCCAGTCGATGAACTGCAGGCGCACATCGCTGCCGGTGTGGGCCTGGTGGAACAGCGGCGTCTTCATGCGATCCCCGTCGTGCTCGAGTGGCGGCCATGCTCCCGCGCGCGCCGTGAAGCAGGCGGCGAGGCGATGTGAGCCGCCCGTCACGCCGGAGCGGATGAATCGGCGGCCAACGGTCGTCGCCGCACGCCTCGCCGCGATTGCGGGCACGCCGGCACAGGCACACACTGGACGCACGCCTCCTGGAGATCCGCCATGAAGATCCGCTATGCCTGGACGGCGCTGGCGCTTGCCTGCCTGTGGGCGGGCGGCGCCTCCGCCGAGATCCGCAACGTCACCGACCCGCAAGCGCCGCGCAGCCTCGTCAGCGACGGCCCGGTGCAGGTGAGCTGGGCCGACCCGTCCACCTTCAGCGAACTGCGGCAGAGCCGCAACCGCTGGGAAGCCGAACGCGGCGACTGGGTGCAGGACCTGGCCGCCTACCTGCAGAAGCAGGCCGCCAAGCAACTGCAGCCCGGGCAGCGCCTGGACATCAAGCTGACCGACATCAAGCGCGCCGGCGACTTCGAGCCGTGGCACGGCCCGAACTGGAACGACGTGCGGGTGATGCGCGACCTGTACCCGCCGCGGATCAGCCTCGACTTCACCCTGTACGGCGCCGACGGCCAAGTGATCGCGCAGGGCCAGCCGAAACTGATGGACCCCAGCTACCTGTACAACAGCTCGGTCGGCCTGAGCACCGATCCGCTGCGCTACGAAAAGCGCATGCTCGACGACTGGCTGCGCCGCCAGTTCCGCAACAAGGACAGCGCAGTCGCCGAGCGCTGAGGCCGCACGCGCGGCGCCGGTATCGCGCCGGCGCCGTCAGCCATTGGCTTACGCGTCGAGATAGACGCGCGGCGCGCGCTTGAGGCCGCACAGCAAGCGGTAGGCGCTGGAACTGCAGCGCCCGGCCAGCGCGTCGATGCGCGGCTGTTCGCCCCACAACTGCACCTCGCTGCCGAGCCCGGCCTGCGGGTGGTCGGTCAGGTCCACGGTCAGCATGTCCATCGACACGCGCCCGATCAGTGCGCCGGGCGCGCCGTCGATCAGCACCGGGGTGCCGTTGGGCGCGAACTGCGGATAGCCGTCGGCATAACCGATCGCCACCACGCCGACCCGGGTCGGACGCGCCGCGACGAAGCGCGCGCCGTAGCCGACCGGCTCGCCCGGCGCGATAGTGCGCACGGAAATGATCCTGGACTGCAGGGTCATCACCGGGCGCAGCTCGCCGGGCAGCGCGGCCGCGGAGGCGAACGGGTCGGCGCCGTACAGCATCAGTCCCGGCCGTCCCCAGTCGTTGCGCAGCTCCGGCCAGCCGAGCAGGGCCGGCGAGTTGCACAGGCTGGTCTCGCCGGCCAGGCCGGCGGTGGCCCGACGGAACACCTCCACCTGCTCGCGGGTGCGCGCGCTATCGAGTTCGTCGGCGCGGGCGAAGTGGCTCATCAGCACCAGCCGCTCGACCTGCGGCAGCGCGCTCAGGCGCGCGTGCGCGGCGCGGAATTCCTCCGGCGCCAGGCCCAGCCGGTGCATGCCGCTGTCCAGCTTCAGCCACAGGCACAGCGGCTGCGGTGCGGCGAAGGCGGCGATCGCCTCCACCTGCCAGGGCGAGGCCACCGCGCACCACAGCCGGTGTTCGGCGACCAGCGGCAGTTCGTCGGCGTCGAAGATGCCTTCCAGCAGCAGGATCGGCGCGGCGATGCCGGCCTGGCGCAATTCCAGCGCCTCCTCGATGCAGGCCACCGCGAAGCCGTCGGCCTCGCCGTCCAGCGCGCGCGCGCAGGCCACCGCGCCGTGCCCGTAGGCATCGGCCTTGACCACCGCCAGCGCCTTGCCGCCGCTCAGCCGGCGGGCCAGGCGGTAGTTGTGGCGCAGCGCGGCGAGATCGATCAATGCACGGGCTGGGCGCACGCGACGGCCTCGGCGACGGACGCGGCGGAACCGCGGGAATAACGGAAGATGTCCAGGCCCTCGCCACTGATCTGCGGCTGCCGCGAGACCATCAGGTCGGCCAGGTAGCGGCCCGAGCCGCAGGCCATGGTCCAGCCCAGCGTGCCGTGGCCGGTGTTGAGGAACAGGTTGCGGTAGCCGGTGGCGCCGACCACCGGCGTGCCGTCCGGGGTGGCCGGGCGCAGCCCGGTCCAGAACTCGGCCGCGGCCAGGTCGCCGCCGCGCGGGTACAGGTCGTTGACCACCTTCTCCAGCGTGGCGCGGCGCCGTGCCGGCCGCGACAGGTCGAAACCGGCCAGTTCGGCCATGCCGCCGACGCGGATGCGCGCGTCGAAGCGGGTGATCGCCACCTTGTAGCTCTCGTCGAGGATGGTGGAGGTGGGCGCCAGCGCCGCGTCGCGGATCGGCAGGGTCAGCGAGTAGCCCTTCAGCGGGTACACCGGCAGGCGGATGCCCAGCGGCGCCAGCAGGCCCGGCGAATAGCTGCCCAGCGCGACCACGTAGCGGTCGGCCCGCTCCACCCGCCCGCCGATGCGCACGCCATCGATGCGGTCGCCATCGGCCTGCAGCGCCTCGATGGTCTCGCCCTGGCGGAACTGCACGCCGGCCGCGGCGGCCATCGCGGCCAGGCGCTGGGTGAACAGGCGGCAGTCGCCGGTCTGGTCGTTGGGCAGGCGCAGCGCGCCGACCAGGGTCGCCGGTGCGTTGGCCAGGGCCGGCTCGACCCGGGCGATGCCGGCACGGTCCAGCAGCTCGTAGGGCACGCCGTACTCGCGCAGCACCTCGATGTCCTTGGCCGCACCGTCCAGTTGCTGCTGGGTGCGGAACAACTGGGTGGTCCCGAGCTGGCGGCCTTCGTAGGCGATGCCGGTCTCGGCACGCAGCTGGTCCAGGCAGTCGCGGCTGTACTCGGACAGGCGCACCATCCGCGCCTTGTTGATGGCGTAGCGCTCGGCGGTGCAGTTGCGCAGCATCTGCGCCAGCCACAGGTACTGCTGCAGATCGGCGGTCGGGGTGATCGCCAGCGGCGCATGGCGCTGGAACAGCCATTTCAGCGCCTTCAGCGGCACCCCGGGCGCCGCCCACGGCGAGGCGTAGCCGGGCGAGACCTGGCCGGCATTGGCATAACTGGTCTCCAGCCCGGCCGCCGGCTGGCGGTCGACCACCGTCACCTCGCAGCCGCTGCGGGCCAGATACCACGCCGTGGCCGTGCCGATCACACCGCTGCCGAGAACCAGAACCCGCATGCGCCTACTCCGTTCGGATCAAATCCCTGGCTGGATGGCGCCAGGGCAGAAGTTCGGTGCAGTATAGGCAGCACAACCCAGGATTTTCCCCTGACTTCTGCCGGCCTGGCAGGCCAAACCCCTGAGACCGCCCCGCATGGCCGCACGCCTCCGCGAACTGGACAAGATCGACCGCAAGATCCTGCGCATCCTGCAGCAGGAAGGGCGCATCTCCTTCACCGAACTGGGCGAGCGGGTGGGCCTGTCCACCACTCCGTGCACCGAGCGGGTGCGCCGACTGGAACGCGACGGCGCCATCACCGGCTACTACGCGCGGCTGGACCCGCATTACCTCAAGGCCAGCCTGCTGGTATTCGTGGAGATCAGCCTGGCCTACAAGTCCGGCGACATCTTCGAGGAGTTCCGCCGCGCCGCGCTGAAGCTGCCCAACGTGCTCGAGTGCCACCTGGTCTCGGGCGACTTCGATTACCTGCTCAAGGCCCGCATCAGCGAGATGGCGTCCTACCGCAAGCTGCTGGGCAGCACCCTGCTGACCCTGCCGCATGTGCGCGAGTCCAAGAGCTACATCGTGATGGAGGAAGTGAAGGAAACGCTCAGCCTGCCGATCGCCGACTGAGCGTTCCGCGCGAGGGCGGGTCAGGAGACCAGCAGCTTCTCGAGGTCGTCGCGCGAGGAATTGGCGTGGTTCTTGGCCAGTTCGGCCACCACCCGCTTCTGGACCTCCTTGTGCAGCAGCGGCCGCAACTGCCCCAGCGTGTGCGGGTCGGCGACCAGCATCAGGTGCTCGACATCGCCGCGCAACGCGTCCTGGTACAGGCGCTCGGCGATCTGACGCACGAACCCGGCTTCATCCATGGTCATCGGCCGGTCGCCGTCCTCCACGCCCTCGATCGGCGTCGGGTTCAGCACTTCGGTCTGCTCCAGCAGCGCGGTCTCGCCGGCCAGATTGACCCGGAACAGGCGCGCGCTGGTGCGGTCGGCGACGACGATCAGGGTGTTGTCGGGAAGCTTGCTCATCGGTTCTCCTGCGAAAACATGGCGCCGCGGCAGTCGCGGCCGGTCCGTCAGTCTAGGAACCGATTCGTGAGGATGGCGGCCACGCGGCATTCGCCGCGCGTTCGCCGCCGGGGCGCAGGCGCTCAGTCCTGGATGCGGACCCCGTCACCGCTGGGCACGGTGTCGTAGTAACGGCCGGTGCGGGTATCCAGCGCGCGGTTCGGCCCCACCTGCATCGCCCCGGGCACCAGCTGGCCGCGGCGGTCGTAGAGGCGGACCGGGCGGCGTGCGGACGGGTCGGCGAGCGCGGCGGCCGCCGGCACCGCCTGGCTGGCCGGGTGCTTGCGCTTGGCCTGCCCCTGCGGCCGGTCGTCCAGGTTGGAGGGGGCTGGCGTCGTCTTGGGAGCGGAGGCCGATGCCGGAGGACGCTCGTCGAGGCGGCTGGCCACCGAGGGCGCCGGCGGCGGCGCGGACTGCAGGGTGTTGGCGTCGCGATTGCCGGCCGGTGCGCCGGGGACTGGCTGGAGACTCTGCGCGGCGGCGAGTGCCGGCACGAGCAGGGCGATGGCAACGCAGGGCAGCAGGCGCTTCACGGTGGCTCCATCGACGGGCCGCAAGAGAGCGTTCCACGCTAGCGCATCGCCAACTCGGCGTCGACGCGGCGCGGCGCGCTTGATCCACCCCGTACAGCCCTCATGTTGTTTTCCCCTCCTCCAGCCACGGGCCCCGCCATGAGCCGATTCGACCTCACGCCTCCTACCGCTGCCGAGCGCGAGCAGTTGATCGGCGGACTGAATGCGGAGGAACGCCGGGTGCTGCTGCAGCACGGCACCGAAGCGCCGTTCTGCGGCGTGTTCCTGGACAACAAGCTGGAGGGCGTCTACACCTGCCGGATGTGCGGGCTGCCGCTGTTCCGCTCCAGCGCCAAGTTCGATTCCGGCACCGGCTGGCCGAGCTTCTTCGCGCCCTACCACCCCGACCACGTGCGCGAGATACGCGACACCAGCCACGGCATGATCCGCACCGAGATCGTCTGCGCCCGCTGCGACAGCCATCTCGGCCATGTGTTTCCGGACGGCCCGCCGCCGAGCGGCGAGCGCCACTGCCTGAATTCGGTGTCGCTGCAGTTCACCGAACAGGGCCAGGCGCTGCCCAACCCGCTGCACCGCAGCGGCGGCGAGACCGAACCGGCCTGATTCCGGCGCAGCCGCGCCGCCACAGGGAGACCACCGGTATGCGTCGAACTCCGTTGCTTCCCCTTTTGCTCCTGCCACTGGCCCTGGCCGCCTGTCAGCGCAGCCCCACCC
>NZ_NKUH01000035.1:0-29234 GCF_009192895.1 Xanthomonas sp. LMG 12460
GCGGGTTACTTTTCTTTGCTTGTGCAAAGAAAAGTAACCAAAAGAAAGCACACCCCGCAGCGCGCCCTCCGCGCTGCGCGCTCCGGGTTCGCAGCCACGACGGGGATTCGCGGAAGGGGCATCCTGCCCCTGCCGCGAACGGCGCACATCCATGTGCGCCGCCCTTCGGGTTTTTCCCCGCCGCGTCTGCCGCGCTGAGGGGACCCGGTAGATCAAAAGCACAGCAAAAGCACAGCAACAGCACCAACGGGAGCGGTTACGGTCGGCGGGGCGGTCGCGCCAATGTTTCGATCGCTGCGCCGCCTGCTCAGCCCCAGCCGACCAGCGCCAGTTTGCCGATGGTGCTGCCCGACTCCAGGCGGCGGTGCGCCTCGCGCAGGGTGGTGGCGTTGATCGGGCTCAGGGTCTCGGTCAGGGTGGTACGCAGTTCGCCGGCGTCCACCAGGCTGGCAGTGCGCGCCAGGATGCGGTGCTGTTCGATCATGTCGTCGGTGCGGAACCGGGCGCGTGCGAACATCATTTCCCAGTGGATGCCGATGCACTTGGCCTTGTACGGGTCGCCGATGTGCAGCGGACCGCTCGGCTCGACGATCAGGCCGACGTGGCCCTGCGGCGCCAGCAGCTCGCCCAGCGCCTGCCAGTAGCGGTCGGTGTCGGCCAGGTTCAACGCGGCGTCCACCTGGTCGATGCCCAGTGCCTGCAGCTGCGGCGCCAGCGCCTGGCGATGGTCGATGACGTGGTGCGCGCCGAGTTGCAGGCACCAGTCGCGGGTCTGCGGCCGCGAGGCGGTGGCGATCACCTCGAAGCCGGCATGCCGCGCCAACTGGATCGCGATCGAGCCGACCCCGCCGGCGCCGCCGATCACCAGCAGGCGGCGGCCGCGGTTGTGTTCGTCGTCGAAGTCGAACGGCATGCGCTGGAACAGCAGCTCCCAGGCGGTCAGGGTGGTCAGCGGCAGCGCCGCGGCCTGGGCGAAGTCCAGCGTGGCCGGCTTGCGCGCGACGATGCGCGCATCCACCAGTTGGTATTGCGCGTTGCTGCCGGCGCGGGTGATGTCGCCGGCGTAGTAGACCTCGTCGCCCGGCTCGAAACCGTCGACCTCGGGCCCGACCGCCTCGACCACGCCGGCGGCGTCGTAGCCCAGCACCTTGGGCTGGCCGTCGCTCGCGCCCTTGGCGCGGACCTTGGTGTCCACCGGATTGACCGATACCGCCTCCACCCGCACCAGCAGGTCGTGGCCGGCGGGCGCGGGCGGCGTCGGCAGGTCGAGGTCGTGCAGCGACTGCGGATCGTCGATCGGAAGGGGATGGAGGGTAGCGACCGCTTTCATGGAGGCTCCTGGACGTGAGGGAAAGGAGGGCACGGCCGCGGCTCAGACCGGCCGCGGGTTGCGCTCGGCGAAGCCGCGCTGGTGCCAGTACGGATACGCCGGTACCGCCGCGCTGGCCGCATCCAGCTGCTGCACGTGGGCGGCATCGAGGGTCCAGCCGACCGCCCCCAGATTCTGCCGCAACTGGTCTTCGGTCCGTGCGCCAATGATCACGCTGCTGACCGTCGGTCGCTGCAACAGCCAATTCAGTGCGATCTGCGGCACGCTGCGGCCGGTTTCGGCGGCGATGGCTTCCAGGGCGTCGATCACCCCGTACAGGCGCTCTTCCTCCACCGGCGGCCCGGCCTCGGTGACCGCCTTGTCGTGCAGGCGGCTGCTTTCCGGCAGCGGCTGGCCGCGGCGCAGCTTGCCGGTCAGCCGGCCCCAGCCCAGCGGGCTCCACACCAGCGCGCCCACGCCCTGGTCCAGGCCCAGCGGCATCAGTTCCTCCTCGTAGTCGCGCCCGATCAGCGAGTAATAGGCCTGGTGCGCGACATAGCGCGACCAGCCGTGGCGGTCGGCCGCCGCCAGCGACTTCATCAGGTGCCAGCCGGAGAAGTTGGACACGCCGAGGTAGCGGATCTTGCCGGCGCGCACCAGGTCGTCGAGCGTGGCCAGGGTTTCCTCCACCGGCGTGTGCGCGTCGAAGCCGTGCAACTGGAACAGGTCGAGATAGTCCGTGCCCAGGCGGGTCAGCGCCGCTTCCACCGCGCGCACCAGGTGGAGGCGCGAGGAACCGACACTGTTGGCTGCGGCCCGGTCAAAGCGGAAGCCGGCCTTGGTCGAGAGCAGCACCTGGTCGCGGCGGCCCTTGATCGCCACGCCCAGCACCGATTCGGCGGCGCCGCCGGAGTAGACGTCGGCACTGTCGAACAGGGTGACGCCGGCCTCCAGGCAGATGTCGATCAGGCGCCGCGCCTGGTCCACGTCCGAGTTGCCCCAGGTGGCGAAGAAGGGATCGGTGCCGGCGAAGGTGCCGGTGCCGAAGCTGAGCACGGGGACCTTGAAGCCGGACGCGCCGAGATGACGGTATTCCATGGAACACTCCTGATGGTGGGGAAGGGGAGAGAAGGCGTCAGCGCGCCGCGGCGTCGGTGTCGACCGCGTCCGCAGTGGCGTGAGCGGGAGGGCGCGCGGTTGCGTCGGCGCCGAGCAACTGCGCGGCGGCCTCGGCCATGGCCGCGTAACCGGCATCGCCGGGATGCAGGTGATCGCCCGAGTCGAATTCCGACCGCATCCGCGCCGGATGCGCGGGGTCGCGCAGCAGGGCGTCGAAATCCAGGATCGCGTCGAAGCCGTTGCCCGCGCGCAGCCAGGCATTGACCTGCTGGCGCACGGCCTCTTTCTGCGGGCTGTAGTAGCCGGGGATCGGCGAGTCCGGCAGCGCGCCCTCGAACGGGGTGAGGGTGGCGCCGATCACCCGCAGGCCGCGCGCCTGCGCGCGCTGCAGCACCTGCCGGTAGCCGGCGATCAGGTCCTCGGCCGGCACCGGCGCATCGTCCGGCGCGAACGGCGTGGCGTACCAACTGATGTCGTTGATGCCCATCAGCAGGATCACGGTGCGCACGCCGGGCTGCGCCAGCACGTCGCGGTCCAGCCGCGCCAGCGCGTTGCGGCCCATGCGGTCGCGCAGCACGCGCCCGCCGGAGATGCCCGCGTTGAGCACCGCCACCCGCTGCGCGGCCAGCCGCGTGGCCAACTGGTCCGGCCAGCGCCGGTCCTGCCCCGGCGTCGAGGCGGCGCCGTCGGTGATCGAATCGCCCAGCGCCACCACCGCGCCGATGGCATCGGCACGGCGCACATGAATGCCGCTGACGAACAGCCGTACCGGCAGCGCCGTGGCATCGGCCAGCGTGGCGTCGGCGGTGCGGTCGCCCGCGGCCAGCCAGGCGCTTTGCAGGCCCTCCCAGTGGAAGGTGGACGGCGCGGTCGGCTGCGGCAGGTACAGGCTGATGCTGAGCCGGGCCAGGTCCGGCACGCTCAGCGCCACCGGGTCGCTGAGCACCGGCGCGCCCGGCGGCACGGTCACCTCGGTCTTGCCGCCGAAGCGCAGCGGCCGCTGCGAGCCGGGCAGGATTGCCGCGCCTTCGCCGGCCAGCGCCAGCGAGGCGGCGCCGATGTGCAGCGGCGCATCGCCATAGGCGTTGCTCAGTTCCACCCGCACCTCGCTGCCGCCGAGGCTCACCCGTGCCACCTGGCGCACGGTCTGCCGCCACAGGTGGAACGGCGTCTGCGTCGGGAACGGGAAGTCCGCGCTCCACAGCGGTTGCGGGCTGGCCTGCCAGGTCGCGACCCAGTCGCGCGGCGCCGCATCCGCCATGATCGCCGTGCCCAGCAGTGCCGTCGCCAGCGCGGCCGTCGCCATCGTCCGGCTCATGCCGCACCGCCGGCGGCGCAACCCGCGCCGTGATTGGCGGCGGGTGTGGCAGCGGCCGGCGACAGCCGCAGCGCACCCAGCGCCACCGCCAATCCGGCCAGGGTCAGCAGCGCCGCCACCCACGGCAGTTGCGACAGGCTGCCGCCATGGCCGAGCACCAGTCCGCCCAGCCAGGCGCCCAGCGCATTGCCCAGGTTGAACGCACCGATGTTCAGGCTCGAGGCCAGATGCCGGCCGGCCTCGCCGGCCTTGCCCAGCACCCACACCTGCAGGGGCGCCACCGTGGCGAACGCGGCCACGCCTAGCAGGCCGATGCCCAGCGTCATCGCCGGCGCCGACGGCAGGGCGAGGGGAAGTGCCGCCAGCACCACCGCCAGCACGCCCAGGCTCAGCGGCAGCGCCTGCCGCGGGCGGCGGTCGGCCAGACGTCCGCCGAGCACGTTGCCGACGATCATGCCCACGCCGAACACCAGCAGCAGCGGCGACACCGCGCTATCGGCCACCCCGGTGACCTGGGTCAGCAGCGGCTGCACATAGGTGTACACGGCGAACACGCCGGCATAGCCCAGCACCGTCGTCGCCAGTCCCAGCAGCACCGGCGCGCGGCCGACCGCGCGCAGTTCCTCGCGCAGCGGCACGGCCGCCGGTGCGGCGCGGTCGGCCGGCACCAGCGCGGCGATCACCACGGTGGCCAGCGCGCCGATCCCTGCCACCGCCCAGAACGTGGCGCGCCAGCCGTAGTGCAGGCCCAGCCAGGCACCGGCCGGCACCCCGAGCAGGGTGGCGACGGTGAGGCCGGTGAACATCGTCGAGATCGCCGAGGCCTTGCGCTGCGGCGGCACCAGGGTGGTGGCGACCACCGCGCCGACGCCGAAGAAGGTGCCGTGCGCCAGCGAGGTCACCACCCGCGCCACCATCAGTGCCGCATAGCTCGGCGCCAGCGCGCAGGCCAGGTTGCCGGCGGTGAACACCAGCATCAGCGCCAGCAGCACGCGCTTGCGCGGCCAGCGTCGGCTGGCCACGGTCAGCAGCGGCGCGCCGAGGAACACGCCCAGCGCATAGCCGGAGATCAGCAGCCCGGCAGCCGGAACGCTGACCCGCAGGTCGGCGGCGACCTGCAGCAGCAGGCCCATGATCACGAACTCGGTGGTGCCGATGCCGAACGCGCCGGCGGTCAGCGCGAACAGCGCGATCGGCGTGCGCCCGGCAGCGGGCGGATGGGGAGGCGGGGCGAGCGAGGCGGCCATGCGGCGGCTCCGGAAGTGACGGGAGGACGGCAGCCTAGGCCTGCAGGTTCTCAGCAAAAAAAGTAAAAATATTGAACGACTTTCAATGGAATCCACACAATGGACCGGATCGGCGACATCGCCCTGTTCCTGCGCGTGCTCGACCTCGGCTCGATCAGCGCCGCCGCGCGCAGCCTGGACCTGTCGGTGGCGGTGGCCAGCCAGCGTCTGCAGCGGCTGGAGCGCGCGCTCGGCGTGCGCCTGCTGCACCGGACCACGCGGCGCCTGCACCCGACCCCGGAAGGCCTGCAACTGGCCGAGCAGGGGCGGCCGCTGGTCGAGGACCTGGAATCGCTGGCCGGCGGCCTGCGCCAGGCCGGCGCCAGCGCCGCCGGCACCCTGCGGGTGACGATGTCGGCGGCGTTCGGCCGCCTGTATGTGTCGCCGCTGCTGCCGCGCTTCATGGCGCTGCATCCGCAGGTGCGGCTGAGCGTGCACCTGAGCGACAACGTCGTGGACCTGGTCAGCGAAGGCTTCGACCTGGCGATCCGCATCGGCACCCTGCGCGACTCCAGCCTGGTCGCGCGGCGCCTGGCCGGCAATCGGCGCATGCTCTGCGCCTCGCCCGACTACCTGCGCCGCCACGGCACCCCGGCCACGCCGGCCGACCTGGCCGCGCACGCCTGCCTGCTGCTGACCGGCAGCGACGGCCGCCAGGACACCTGGCGGCTGCAGGGGCCCGACGGCGAAATCGCCGTCCGCGTGGCTGGGCCGCTGGAGACCAACTTCGGCGAGGTGCTGCGCGATGCCGCGGTCAACGGCCAGGGCATCGCCCTGCATTCGGAATGGCACGTGGCCGAGGACCTGCGTCAGGGTCGGTTGCGCCAGGTGCTGGCCGACTACCCGCTGACCGAGACCGGCATCCACGCGGTGATGCCGCAGCGGCGGCTGGTGCCGCCGCGGGTGCGGGCCTTCGTCGAGTTCATGCAGGCCGAGTTGGCGGACCCGCCGCCGTGGGCGCGGCCGGGGTGAGACCTGGGTCGCCCTGCGGGTGCTTGTCTACGACTGCAAACGGTCACGCGCCTGCCGCATTGCGGGATTTCATCAAGCTGTATAGGGTGTATCCACGGCCTGGCAGCGGCTGGCGTTGACTTTCACATGTTACGTGCTCGTTAACGCCATCTTCACTATGCCGCGCATAATGTGCGCGGCGATGGCGTGCGGAAACGGCCGTCTGGATGTGACGAGACATCTGTACTGAACCATGCCTCTACCGGTTTCTATCTCCCCGAAACAAGGAGTTGTATTAATGAACAAGAAAATTCTCACCGCCGCGTTGCTGGGCGGTCTGGCCGTCGCCCAGGCAGCGTCCGCGCAGGAATTCGACGACCGCTGGTACCTGACCGGTTCGGCTGGTTTCAACTTCCAGGACAAGGACCGCACCACCAACGATGCGCCCTTCGTCACCCTGGGCCTGGGCAAGTTCATCAACCCGAACTGGTCGCTGGACGGTGAGCTGAACTATCAGAACCCGAACTTCGACAAGAACCAGGACCTGAACTGGAGCCAGTACGGCATCTCGTTCGACCTGCGTCGCCACTTCATCCAGGAAGGCCGCGGCTGGAATCCGTACCTGCTGTTCGGCCTGGGCTACCAGCGCTCGGAAGAAGAGTTCGACACCGGCGGTCCGGTCTCCCCGGGCCAGCGCAAGGACGGCAACTTTGCCGCCAAGGCCGGCGTCGGTCTGCAGACCACCTTCGACAAGCGCGTTGCCGTGCGTGCCGAAGTGGCCTACCGCGCTGACTTCGACGACCAGAGCGTTGCCGCTCCGTCGCAGAACTGGTTCGGCGACGTGCTGGCTTCGGTCGGCGTCGTGATCCCGCTGGGCCCGCCTCCGGCTGCCCCGGTCGCCCCGCCGCCGCCGCCGGCCGCTGCGCCGAGCTGCGCCGATCTGGACGACGATGGTGACGGCGTCAACAACTGCGACGACAAGTGCCCGAACTCCCAGCCTGGCCAGACCATCGGTCCGGACGGCTGCCCGGTGCCGGTGTCGATCGACCTGAAGGGCGTCAACTTCGACTTCAACAAGGCGAACCTGCGTCCGGACGCCGTGGCGATCCTGGGCGAGGCCACCGAGATCCTGAAGCGTTACCCCGACCTGCGCGTCGAGGTTGCCGGTCACACCGACTCGAAGGGTACCGAAGCCTACAACCAGAAGCTGTCCGAGCGCCGCGCCCGCGTCGTGTACGACTACCTGACCAAGAACGGCGTCAGCGCTTCGCGTCTGGTCGGTCCGATCGGCTACGGCGAGAGCCGTCCGATTGCGCCGAACACCAACCCGGATGGTTCGGACAATCCGGAAGGCCGTGCGAAGAACCGTCGTACCGAGCTGAACGTCCAGAACTGATCGGACGCTTCCAGTCTCAAGCAAAGCCCGGCCTCGTGCCGGGCTTTGTTTTTGTGGGGTGGGAAATGTATGTCGGTGTCGTTGTGGGAGCGGCTTCAGCCGCGACAGACGTCCTGGAAATGCCTGCCGCGGCTGAAGCCGCTTCTGCAGGATGCACAAAGCATTCAAGCTGAATTTTTTCAGCAATCCCAATTATTTAGCGCGTGTAGTGCCGGTAACAGTTGAAAGCACGCCGGGGCCTGCCTACACTCGCTCGTCGACTCGCCTGAATGGAAAAAAACCGATGCTGCGTATCGTGACGGCCAGCCTGCTCGCGCTCGCCCTGATTCCTGCGGCCCACGCCGCACCGGATTGCTCCGGCGATCTGCTGCCCAAGCCGCTGGCGCTGCCGGCCACGGTTGCCGCGCCTGTCGCTTCGGAACTGTTCAGTCGCAACGTGCAGCTGGGTATGCCCAGCGGCGTGCTGACCCAGTCCTACAGCAGCGACCAGTCGCTGGACCGCGTGCTGCTGCGGCTGCGCGCCGAAGGCTGCCAGAGCCTGGCCAACGCCACCCCGGGCGCGGTGAAGCCGAACGATCCGGCTGCCTACAAGCCGGCCACCGCCTTCGACAACACGCCGTGGCGGTTCGACATGAGCCAGAACGGCAAGCGCATGACCGCCGAGGAGTTCGACGCCTGGATGAAGGCGCGTGGCGTGCGCGTGGTCAAGGCGCGTCCGGCTCCGGCACCCGCCGCCGCCGCCGAGGCGCCGGCGCCGGCCGACGCCAACAAGCAGTAAGTCCGGCGCGCGGCCGCTCGCGGCCGCGCCCGTTCCCGCCGTGCGAGGGGCCAAGCCGCCGCGTTCCCGCCGTCCGGCGTCGTCCCCGGCGGCGCCCGCGCGTCCGCGCTCGCCCGCGCGCAGCGCCATCCCGGCTGCGCCGCGTCACGGCCTGGCCCGCACCCTGTCCAAGCTGGGCCTGTGCTCGCGCACCGAGGCCGCGCGCTGGATCGCCGCCGGCCGCGTCGCCGTCGACGGACGCATCGTCACCGATCCCGAATTCCCGATCCTGCAGGGCCGCCACCGGCTGGCCGTGGACGGCGCGCCGCTGGCCGATACCAAGCGCCTGTACCTGATGCTCAACAAGCCGCGCGGGCTGGTCACCAGTGCGCAGGACGAGCGTGGCCGCGACACCGTGTACCGCTGTTTCGACGGTGCCGGCCTGCCGTGGCTGGCGCCGGTCGGGCGCCTGGACAAGGCCAGCGAGGGCCTGTTGCTGTTCAGCAACGACCCGCAGTGGGCGGCGCGGGTCACCGATCCGGGCAGCGGCCCGGACAAGACCTATCACGTGCAGGTGGACGCGGTGCCCGACGCGGCGCTGCTGGCACGGATGTGTGCCGGCGTGGTCGACGATGGCGAACCGCTGCGGGCCAAGCAGGCGCGCCTGCTGCGCCAGGGCGAGCGCCATGCCTGGCTGGAAGTGGTGCTGGACGAAGGCCGCAACCGGCAGATCCGGCGGCTGTTGGCCGCGCTCGGCCTGGACGTGCTGCGGCTGGTGCGGGTGGCGATCGGCGACCTGGTGCTGGGCGACCTGGGCAAGGGCGCGTGGCGCGAGCTCAGCGCCGCGGAAGTCAGGGCGTTGGCGCCGGCGGCGGACGCCAGCGCGCCAGCCGCGCGCTGAGCAGGGCGGCGACCACCTCGCGGGCGCGCGCATCCTGCGGCCCACGCGCATCGTGGTGACGGCCCTTGGCGTGATTGCAGCCGGCGCAGGCCAGCGCCAGGTTTCGCGCATCGTTGGCATCGTCGCCGACCTGGGCGCACAGCGCCGCGGCGGCACGGCGCCCGAACCAGGCCTGCGGCACTACGTGTTCCAGCGTGCTGTGTCCGAGCGGTTCGCCGTCAGCGCGCAGGCGCAGGCGCCGGCGGCAATGCAGGCAGCGGGTCTCCCAGCCGTCCTCCAGCGCTTGCGCCTGGGCGTCGGTCTGCGCCGCCAGCAACAGCCGTTGGCGCAGCGCGGCGCGCATCTCAGGCGGCGAGTACGCCCAGTTCGCGGCCGATGCGGGTGAATGCGTCGATCGCCCGGTCCAGGTGGGCGCGGGTGTGCGCGGCGCTGATCTGGGTGCGGATCCGCGCCTGGCCCTTGGGCACCACCGGGAAGAAGAAGCCGATGGCGTAGATGCCCTCCTCCAGCAGCCGCTCGGCGAAGCGCTGCGCCAGCGGCGCGTCGTACAGCATCACCGGGCAGATCGGATGGGTGCCGGGCTTGATGTCGAAACCGGCGGCGGCCATGCGTTCGCGGAAGTAGGCGGTGTTCTCGACCAGGCGCGCGCGCAGGTCGTCGGCGGCGTCGAGCATCGCGAAGGCCTTGATCCCGGCGGCGACCACGTGCGGCGGCAGCGAGTTGGAGAACAGGTAGGGCCGCGAGCGCTGGCGCAGCAGTTCGATCACCTCGCGGCGGCCGGTGGTGAAACCGCCCAGCGCGCCGCCCATGGCCTTGCCCAGGGTGCCGGTGACGATATCGATCCGGTCCAGCACGCCCTTGACCTCGGCCGAGCCGCGGCCGCTGGCGCCGAGGAAGCCGGTGGCATGGCATTCGTCGATGTGCACCAGCGCGTTGTACTTCTTCGCCAGCGCGGTGATCTCGTCCAGCGGGGCGATGAAGCCGTCCATCGAGAACACGCCGTCGCTGGTGATCAGCTTGGTCTTGCAGCCGGCGGCGTCGGCCGCCTGCAGCTGCGCTTCCAGGTCGGCCATGTCGCAGTTGGCGTAGCGGAAGCGCTTGGCCTTGCACAGGCGCACGCCGTCGATGATCGAGGCATGGTTGAGCGCGTCGGAGATGATCGCGTCGTGCTCGCCGAGCAGCGGTTCGAACAGGCCGCCGTTGGCGTCGAAGCAGGCGGCGTAGAGGATGGTGTCCTCGGTGCCGAAGAACGTGGCGATCTGCGCTTCCAGTTGCTTGTGCAGGTCCTGGGTGCCGCAGATGAAGCGCACCGAGGCCATGCCGAAGCCGTGCGTGTCCAGCGCGTCCTTGGCGGCCTGGATCAGTGCCGGATGATCGGCCAGGCCCAGGTAGTTGTTGGCGCAGAAGTTCAGCACGCGGCGGCCGTCGGCGAGGACGATTTCCGCCGCCTGCGGGCCGACGATGATGCGCTCGGACTTGAACAGGCCCTGGGCGCGGATCGCGTCCAGTTCCTCGGCGTAGTGCTGGGTGAGGCGGGAGTCGGTCATGACGGGCACGCGCGGCGGAAAGAAGCGTCGATTTTACCGCGGCGCCCGCGCCGGCCGCGGCCGTCATGCGCAAATGGCATGAGCCGCTGCCGGGAAGTCATTTCACCCGCCGCCTGCCGCTGCGCAGCATGCGTCATGGTCCGCGGCGGGTATCGGCCGCGGCGTCGGCCTGTGTGTTTTCGGAGAACCGCCCATGTCCAGCCTTCCGCCGCGCCGCTGGCGCCCGCTGCTCGCGCTCGCACTGTGCGTGTTCGCCGGGGCCGCGGCCGCCGCCGAGACGCAACTGCTCAACGTGTCCTACGATCCCACCCGCGAGCTGTACCGGGACTACAACGCCGCCTTCGCCAGGCACTGGGCGCAGCTGCATCCCGGCGAGCAGGTCGCGGTGGAGACCTCGCACGGCGGCTCCGGCAAGCAGGCGCGCGCGGTGATCGACGGGGTCGAGGCGGACGTGGTGACGCTGGCATTGGCTTACGACGTCGATGCGATCGCCGCCAAGAGCAAGCTGATCGATGCGAACTGGGCCACGCGCCTGCCCGACAACAGCGCGCCGTACACCTCGACCATCGTGTTCCTGGTGCGCAAGGGCAATCCGAAAGGGATCAAGGACTGGCCCGATCTGCTGCGCAGTGGCGTGTCGGTGATCACCCCCAATCCCAAGACCTCCGGCGGCGCGCGCTGGAACTACCTGGCTGCCTGGGCCTACGCCGACCACATCTTCAAGGGCGACCGCGAACGCATCCTCAACTACATGCGCGCGCTGTTCCGCAACGTGCCGGTGCTGGATACCGGCGCGCGCGGCGCCACCACCACCTTCGTCCAGCGTGGCATCGGCGACGTGCTGCTGGCCTGGGAGAACGAGGCGTTCCTGGCGCAGCAGGAACTGGGCCAGGACAAGTTCGAGATCGTGGTGCCGAAGCTGTCGATCCTGGCCGAGCCGTCGGTGGCGCTGGTCGACAAGAACGTGGACAAGCACGGCACCCGCGCGGTGGCCGAGGAATACCTGAAGTACCTGTACTCGCCGGAAGGACAGAAGATCGCGGCCAGACACTATTACCGGCCGCGCCATCCCGAGTACGCCGATCGCGCCGATCTGGCGCGGCTGCCGAAGGTGCGCCTGGTCACCATCGATCAGGCGTTCGGGTCCTGGGCCAAGGCGCAGGCCACGCACTTCGACGACGGCGGCCTGTTCGACCAGATCCAGGCGAGCAAGTGACGCGATGGCAGTGACCGCCGCCGCCGTTGCCCGCGCCCCGCGCCAGCGCCGGGTGATGCCGGGGTTGGGGCTGAGTCTGGGCATCACCCTGACCTGGCTGGGACTGGTGGTGCTGATCCCCTTGTTCGCGGTGCTGCTCAAGACCAGCGGACTGGGCTGGGACGGCGTGTGGCGGGTGTGGAGCGAGCCGCGGGTGCTGGCGGCGTTGCGCTTGAGTTTCGGCACCGCGTTGGCCGCGGCCGCGTTCAATGCGGTGATGGGCACCTGGGTGGCCTGGGTGTTCGTGCGCTATCGCTTTCCCGGCAAGCGCCTGTTCGACGCGATGATCGATCTGCCGTTCGCCCTGCCGACCGCGGTGGCCGGCATTGCCCTGACCGCGTTGTACGGCAGCAACGGCTGGATCGGGCGCTGGCTGGAGCAGCCGACGCAGGCGCTGGCCGCCAGCCTGCCGACGCTGGCCTGGTGGTGGCCGCGGCTGGCGCTGCTGCTGGCGATGGCGGCGACCGGCTACGCGCTGCTGCGGCGTAGCCAGGCGCTGCTGCCGGCACCGCTGCGTGTGCTGCAGCGCCTGCTCGGCACGATCGCCGTGCTGAGCCTGGCCGCACTGGGCGTCGGCGGCCTGCTGATCGGCTATGTCGGGCTGATGCAGGTCAGCGGGGCGAGCGGGGTCAAGGTCGCTTACGCGCCACTGGGCATCGTCGTGGCGCTGGTGTTCGTGGGGCTGCCGTTCGTGGTGCGGATCGTGCAGCCGGTGCTGGCCGAGGCCGAGCGCGAACTGGAAGAGGCGGCGGCCACGCTCGGTGCCGGGCGCTGGCAGACGGTGCGCCGGGTCGTGCTGCCGACCCTGTGGCCGGCGGTGCTGACCGGATTCGCGCTGGCCTTCGCGCGTGGCGTCGGCGAGTACGGCTCGGTGATCTTCATCGCCGGCAACCTGCCCAATGCCACCGAGATCGCGCCGTTGCTGATCACCATCCGCCTGGAAGAGTTCGACTACGGCGGCGCCAGCGCGATCGCCGCGGCGATGCTGCTGTTGTCGCTGCTGTCGCTGCTACTGGTGAATGGGGCGCAGGCCTGGTTCGCGCGGCGCGGCAGGGCGGTGGCGTGATGGTGTCGGTCGTGTCCGCGCTGGCCGCGCACGTCCCCGGGCAGGCCGGTGCGGTCGCCGTCGCCGCGCACGTGCAGGCTTCGGTGGTCGACGAGCCGCGCTGGGTGCGGCGGTTGCTGATCGGCGGCGCGCTCGGCTTCCTGCTGGCGTTCCTGCTGCTGCCCTTGCTGCTGGTGTTCACCGAGGCGTTGCGCAGCGGCGTCGGCGTGTTCTGGCGCGCGATCTCCGATCCGGACGCGCTGGCGGCGATCCGCCTGACGCTGCTGGTGGCGGCGATCGTGGTGCCGTTGAACCTGGTGTTCGGCGTGGCCGCGGCCTGGGCGGTCAGCAAGCACCGTTTCCCCGGCAAGCGCCTGCTGGTGAGCCTGATCGACCTGCCGTTCTCGGTGTCGCCGGTGGTCGCCGGCCTGTTGTTCATCCTGATCTTCGGCCGTAACGGCTGGGTCTGGCCGTTGATCGACGAAGGCGTGTGGCTGCACCTGCCGCCGCTGGGCGACGTGTCGCTGCATCTGCCGCGCATCGTGTTCGCACTGCCGGGCATCGTGCTGGCGACCACCTTTGTCACCTTTCCCTTCATCGCCCGTGAGCTGATGCCGCTGATGGAGCAGCAGGGCGACGACGAGGAACTGGCGGCGCTGAGCCTGGGCGCCAGCGGTTGGCAGACGTTCCTGCGGGTGACCCTGCCGAACATCCGCTGGGGCCTGCTGTACGGCGTGCTGCTGTGCAGTGCGCGGGCGATGGGCGAGTTCGGTGCGGTGTCGGTGGTGTCCGGACAGATCCGCGGGCGCACCAACACGCTGCCGCTGCATGTGGAGATCCTCTACAACGAATACGCCTACAGCGCGGCCTTCGCCTGCGCCAGCCTGCTGGCGCTGACCGCGCTGCTGACGCTCGCCGTCAAGTCCTGGCTGCACTGGCGCCACGGCGCGGCGCTGGCCGCCACTCACCGACATTGAGGTTGCGATGAGCATTCGCGTACAGCATCTGGGCAAGCGCTTCGGCGATTTCGCCGCGCTCGACGACGTCAGCCTGGACATCCGCCAGGGCGAACTGCTGGCGCTGCTGGGGCCCTCCGGCTCCGGTAAGACCACGCTGCTGCGGGTGATCGCGGGGCTGGAACATGCCGACCGCGGACGCGTGCTGATCCACGGCGAGGACGCCACCGCGCTGTCGGTGCAGGCGCGCCGGGTCGGCTTCGTGTTCCAGCACTACGCCTTGTTCAAGCACATGAGCGTGTACGAGAACGTCGCCTTCGGTCTGCGCGTGCGCCGCGAGGCGCGCTGGAGCGAGGCGCGCATCCGCGCGCGGGTGCAGGAACTGCTGGCGCTGGTGCAGTTGCACGACCTGGAGCGACGCTACCCGGCGCAACTGTCCGGCGGCCAGCGCCAGCGCGTGGCGCTGGCCCGCGCGCTGGCGATCGAGCCGCGCGTGCTGTTGCTCGACGAACCGTTCGGCGCGCTCGACGCACAGGTCCGTCGCGACCTGCGGCGCTGGCTGCGCGAGCTGCACGAACGCACCGGCCTGACCACGGTGTTCGTCACCCACGACCAGGAAGAGGCGCTGGAACTGGCCGACCGCGTGGCCATCCTCAACCGCGGCCGGATCGAGCAGATCGGCAGCCCGGCGCAGGTCTACGAGCAGCCGGCGTCGCCCTTCGTCTACGCCTTCGTCGGCGCGGTGAACCGGCTGCCGGCGCGTCTGCACGACGGTGCGGTGCAGGTCGGCGGCCTGGCCTTGCCGGCGCCGTCGACGCCGCTGTCCAGTGGTCCGGTCGAGCTGTATGTGCGGCCGGAAGACCTGGCGCCAGGCAACGAGGGCTGGGCGGCGACGGTGCTGTCGATCCAGCGCAGCGGCCCGCGGCTGCGCTTGCGCGCGCAGCTGGCGCACGGCCACGACGAGGTCGAGGTGGAACTGCCGGCGGGCGAGGGGGCACCCGACTACGCGCCGGGCCAGCCATTGCACCTGCGCGCACGCCGTTTCGGGGTCTTCGCCCGGCCCGACTGAGGCGCCATCGCGCCTTGCCGATCGGCGACCGCCGGCGCCTGCGCATTGGTGTGGCCAGCGGCTGCCTGCCCGGTCGCGGCCTGACCGCCAACTCCCGGACGAGGGCCTTCCCTGACAGGCCGGCTCCCGCTGTCGGCGGCTCGCTGTGTCCGCGCTTGGCGCGAATCCGGGGTTTTGTGTCAGAGCGTGGCATGCGCCGCGTGAAAAGTTGTTGCACTGCATGATCAAAGCAGTTAAAAAACCGTAAAGGCGCATCCGCCTCGTCGCTGCACCCCTTCCTCGTCAACCCTAGGAGAATGACCGGTGAACAAGACCACTCTCGCCCTGGCCGTCGCACTGGCCGCTTCGCCGCTCACCGTCCTGGCCCAGGACGAGCCCACCTCGCCGATCACCGGCTCTTATGGCGTGGTCAGCGACTACGTGTTCCGTGGCGTCTCCCAGACCAACAAGGGCCCGGCGTTCCAGGCCGGCCTCACCTACACCTCGCCGTTCGGCCTGTACGTGGGCACCTGGGGCTCCAACGTCGATTTCGGCGCGGGCGATCCGGATTGGGAAGTGGACGGCTTCGTCGGCTACAACGTCGATTTCTCGCCGGACTGGAACTTCGACGTGATGGTCAACCGCTACGGCTATCCGGGCGCCGGCAAGTCGAACTACAACGAACTGATCACCAAGACCAAGTTCCTCAAGACCTACACCCTGACCGTGGCCTACACCGACAACGTGTACAACCTGGACCGGGACAGCTTCTACTACGCGCTCGACGGGAACTGGTCGCTGCCGCAGGGCTTCAGCGTCGGCGCGCACGTCGGCCGCACCACCTACGAAAGCGCGTTGACCGCGTACCAGGACTACACCGACTACAACGTCAGCGTGGGCAAGATGGTCGGCCCGCTGGCGTTGAGCGTGGGCTACTACGACACCGACAACAAGGGCGCGGCGAACTTCACCGAGCGCCTGGCCGGTCACCGCGTGGTGGTCTCGGGCACGATCGCGTTCTGATCGCATCGTCTCGTGAAACGACGAAGGGCGCCGCGAGGCGCCCTTCGTCTTTTTCGGCATCGCATCGCCGCGTAGCCGCGGCGCGCGCATCACCAGCTCAGCACGACCTTGCCGGCCTTGCCTTCTTCCATCAGGTCGAAGCCCTTCTGGAATTCGTCGATGGTCAGCTGGTGGGTCAGCACCTTGCCCAGCGGGAAGCCGGACAGCACCAACTGGGTCATCTTGTACCAGGTCTCGTACATCTTGCGGCCGTAGATGCCCTGCACGGTCAGGCCCTTGAAGATGATCTTGTCCCAGTCGCAGCCGGCGCCGCGCGGCATGATGCCGAGCATGGCGATCTTGCCGCCGTGGTACATGCAGTCGAGCATGTCGTTGAACGCGCGCGGATTGCCGCTCATCTCCAGGCCCACGTCGAAGCCTTCCATGTGCAGGTCGGCCATCACGTCCTTGAGCGAGGTGTTGGCGACGTTGACCACGCGGGTCGCGCCCATGTCCGCGGCCAGCTTCAGGCGGAAGTCGTTGACGTCGGTGACCACCACGTTGCGCGCGCCGATGTGCTTGCAGATGCCCGCGGCGATGATGCCGATCGGGCCGGCGCCGGTGATCAGCACGTCCTCGCCGATCACGTCGAACTCCAGCGCGCAGTGCGCGGCGTTGCCGTAGGGATCGAAGAACGCGGCCAGTTCGGACGGGATCTGGTCGGGGATCGGCCACAGGTTGGAGGCCGGCATCACCATGTACTCGGCGAAGGCGCCGTTGACGTTGACGCCGATGCCGACCGTGTTCGGGCACAGGTGCGGACGCCCGCCACGGCAGTTGCGGCAGTGGCCGCAGACGATGTGGCCTTCGGCCGAGACGCGCTGGCCGACCTCGTAGCCGGTGACCGCCGAGCCGAGCTGGGCGATGCGGCCGACGAACTCGTGGCCGATGGTCAGGCCGGGCTTGATGGTGCGCTGGCTCCACTCGTCCCACAGGTAGATGTGCAGGTCGGTGCCGCAGATCGCGGTCTTTTCCAGCTTGATCAGCACCTCGTTGGGGCCGGGCACCGGCACCGGCACCTGTTCCAGCCAGATGCCCTTGGCGGCCTCGCGCTTGACCAGCGCCTTCATTGTTTGCGCCATGTCGGTGCAGATTCGATGGGAAGAGGGCGCGCAGTATAAGCGCCCGGCCGACGCGGCCATGTTGCGGCGCGGTCAGGGTGCCATTGGTCACGGTCCGGCCACTTGATGATAGCCGTTACACTCTAACGTCTGTCATCAAGGAAGCTATTGGATGCGTTCGAATTCGTTGGCTGTCGCCATCGCCGCCGTGGCCGCCCTGTCCGGCGCCTCCGTCGCCCAAGCTGGCGAGGGCATGTGGGTCCCGCAGCAGTTGCCGGACATCGCCGGGCCGCTGCAGCAGGCCGGCCTGAAGCTGTCGCCGCAACAACTGTCCGATCTCACCGGCGACCCGATGGGCGCGGTGGTCTCGCTGGGCGGCTGCACCGCCAGCTTCGTCTCGCCGCAGGGCCTGGTGGTGACCAACCACCACTGCGCCTACGGCGCGATCCAGCTCAACTCCACTCCGCAGAAGAACCTGATCCGCGACGGCTTCAGCGCCGCCAGCCAGGGCGCCGAACTGAGCGCGGGCCCGAACGCGCGCATCTACGTGCTCGACCGCATCACCGACGTCACCGCGCAGGCCAAGGCGGCGATGGCCGCCGCCGGCAACGATGCGCTCAAGCGCACGCAGGCGCTGGAGGATTTCGACAAGGCCCAGGTCGCCGCGTGCGAAGCCGATGCCGGCTACCGCTGCGAGCTGTACAGCTTCTCCGGCGGCAACACCTACCGCCTGTTCCGCACCCTGGAAATCCGCGACGTGCGCCTGGCCTACGCGCCGCCGTCGGGCATCGGCAAGTTCGGCGGCGACGTCGACAACTGGATGTGGCCGCGCCACACCGGCGACTTCTCGTTCTACCGCGCCTACGTCGGCAAGGACGGCAAGCCGGCCGCCTACGCCAAGGACAACGTGCCGTACCAGCCCAAGCACTTCCTGAAGTTCGCCGACCAGCCGCTGGGCGCCGGCGATTTCGTCATGGTCGCCGGCTACCCGGGCCGTACCAACCGCTATGCGCTGGCCTCCGAGTTCGACGCCACCGCGAGCTGGGGCTACCCCACCGCCGCGCGCCAGTACCGCGACCTGATCGCGCTGGTCGAGCAGGCCGGCAAGCAGAACCCGGACATCCAGGTGAAGTACGCCGCGACCATGGCCAGCTGGAACAACGTCGCCAAGAACTACGAGGGCCAGCTTGAGGGCTTCAAGCGCATCGACGCGGCGGCCAAGAAGCACGCCGAGGAAGACGCAGTGCTGGCCTGGCTCAAGCGCCAGGGCGGCGAGGGCAAGGCGGCGCTGCAGGCGCATGCGCAACTGCTGGCGCTGGGCGAGCAGGCCAAGGCCACCCGCGATCGCGACCTGGTGCTGCGGCAGATGCGCCGCACCGGCGTGCTCGGCAGTGCGGTGTCCCTGTACCGCCTGTCGATCGAACGCGCCAAGCCGGACGCCGAACGCGAGCCGGGCTACCAGGAGCGCGACCTGCCCGAGATCGAGGGCGCGATGAAGCAGATGGAGCGCCGCTACGTCGCCGCCATGGACAGCCAGTTGCAGCGCTACTGGTTCGACCAGTACCTGAAGCTGCCGAAGGCGCAGCGCCTGCCGGCGCTGGACCAGTGGCTGGCCGGTGCCGACGCGCAGGCCGCCGCCACGCGTCTGGCCGGCACCCAGCTGGGCAATACCGAGGCGCGCCTGAAGTGGCTGCATGCCGACCGCGCCGCGTTCGAGGCCAGCGACGACCCGGCGCTGCGCTATGCGGTGGCACTGATGCCGACCCTGCTGCAGATCGAGCAGGACGAGAAGCGGCGTGAGGGCGAGGAACTGCTGGCGCGTCCGCGCTACCTGCAGGCCGTGGCCGACTACAAGAAGAGCCAGGGCGAGTTCGTGTATCCGGACGCCAACTCCTCGCTGCGCATCACCTTCGGCAACGTCAAGGGCTACGTGCCGAAGGACGGCGTGGCCTACACCCCGTTCACCACGCTGGAAGGCGTGGTCGCCAAGGACACCGGCGTGGAGCCGTTCGACTCGCCCAAGGCGCTGCTGGAGGCGGCCAAGGCCAAGCGCTACGGTGGGCTGGAGGACAAGCGGCTGGGCACGGTGCCGGTCAACTTCCTGTCCGACCTGGACATCACCGGCGGCAATTCCGGTTCGCCGGTGATGGACGCGCACGGCAAGCTGGTCGGCCTGGCCTTCGACGGCAACTGGGAGTCGGTGAGCTCGAACTGGGTGTTCGATCCGGCGATGACGCGCATGATTGCGGTCGATTCGCGCTACCTGCACTGGATCATGCAGGAAGTGATGCCGGCGCCGCGGCTGTTGAAGGAGTTGAACCTGGCCAAGTGAGCCGGGTTCCGGCGGGCGGCGGCGACGGCCGCCGTCCGCATGTCCGCCCCGGCACGCCGCGGCGGGCACGCGGGATGCAGCACAGGGTTTCCGGCGACGGAGCGGGTATCATGCCGCTCCGTTTTCGTTTGCGAGACGGCCCCTTCCCCCCAAGGAATCCAGCGCATGCGCATTCTGCTCGCCCGCCATGGCGAAACCCCGTGGAACGCCGAAGGCCGCTACCAGGGCCAGATCGACATCCCGCTGTCGCCGGTCGGCGACGCCCAGGCGCAGGCGCTTGGCGCACGCCTGCGCGAGGTGTCGCTGACCCGCGCCGTGGCCTCGCCGCTGTCCCGTGCGCAGCGCACCGCGCGCTTCGCGCTGGGCCCTGAGCGCGAGGCGTTGCTGCAGACCGATCCGGACCTGCAGGAGATCGCCCATGGCGAGTGGGAAGGCCTGCTGGCCAGCGAGATCCACGAGAAGGACCCGGCACGCCTGCGCGCCTGGCGCGAGGAACCGGATACGGTGCTGATGCCGGGTGGCGAGTCGCTGCGGCAGGTGCTGGAGCGTTCCTGGCGCGGCCTGACCCGCGCCGCCGAGGGCCTGGGCGAGCACGACACGCTGCTGGTGGTGGCGCACGATGCGGTCAACCGGGTGATCCTGTGCCGGGTGCTGGGCCTGCCGATCGCGCGGCTGTGGAGTTTCCGCCAGGCGCCGACCACGCTGAACCTGCTGGAAGGGCCGGATGTGGAGCATCTGGAAGTGGTGCGCTTGAACGATTGCGCGCACCACACGCCGTTCTTCGGCGAGGCGAAGCATCGGGCGCTGTAGGACGAACATGATGCGCGTATAGCGTGCGTTGTCTCGTCGACGAGTTGATCCGTCCCGCTTCCGATGCGTTTCGCTTGGCCGTTGCCGTTGCCGTTGCCGTTGCCGTGCTTTTGCTGTCGCTTTTGCTTTGCTTTTCGGGATCCCGTGAGCCGCGGCACTTGGTCTGGGCGAAAACCCCGAAGGGGCGGCGCGCAGGACGCGCGCCGTTTTTCGTCGGCACATGGATGTGCCGTCGAAAAATGCCCAGGCCAAGTGCGCACCCGGAGCGCGCAGCGCGGAGGGCGCGGCGCCCGGGTGTGCTTGACCAGCCATTCGGCTGTGTTGAAGCGTTTCTTTTGGTTACTTTTCTTTGCACAAGCAAAGAAAAGTGACTCGCGCGTCAGCGCGAAAGCTGTCGCTCCAAAGCTGTTGCTTCTGACGAAGGCGAGCGAGCGCGCTTGCCTGAAAGGCTAGAAATACACAAATGAACACCCTCCCCGAATGGCTCGCCTACATCGAGCGCCAGCACCCCCAGGACATCGCCATGGGCCTGGAACGGGTGCGCGCGGTCGCCGCACGCATGCGCCTGACCAAGCCGGCCAAGCACGTCATCACCGTCGGCGGCACCAACGGCAAGGGCTCGACCGTCGCCTTCGTCGAGGCCATCGCGCGTGCCGCCGGCTGGCGCGTGGGCAGCTACACCTCGCCGCACCTGCTGCGCTACAACGAGCGTGTGCGCATCGACGGCGACGAGGCCAGCGATGCCGAGCTGGTGACCGCCTTCGCGGCAGTGGAGGCCGCGCGCGGCGACACCGCGCTGACCTACTTCGAGTACGGCACGCTGGTGGCGTTGTGGCTGTTCCAGCAAGCCAAGTTGGATCTGGCCGTGCTGGAAGTCGGCCTCGGCGGCCGGCTGGATGCGGTGAACCTGGTCGATGCCGATGTGGCGGTCATCACCACCGTGGACATCGACCACACCGACTGGCTCGGCACCGACCGCGAAGCGATCGGTGCGGAGAAGGCCGGCATCGCGCGGCCGTGGAAACCGCTGGTGCTCGGCGAGATCGATCCGCCCTCCAGTGTGCTGCGCCGCGCCTATGCGATCGGCGCCAATGCGCTGCGCGCCGGCAGCGACTTCTTCCACGAGCCGATCGACGCCGACCGCTGGCGCTGGCGCGACGTCGGCACCGAACTGCAGTTGCCGTTGCCGCAGCTGCGCGCGCCGGTGCAGCGCGCCAACGCCGCCACCGCCATCGCCGCCCTGCGTGCGCTGCGTCGCTCGCTGCCACGCAACGCCTACGCCGAGGGCATCGCCGCCGCACGCCTGCGCGGGCGCCTGCAGCCGTGCGTGCGCGACGGGGTGGAGGTGCTGGTCGACGTCGGCCATAACCCGCAGGCGGCCCGCGAACTGGCCACCGCGCTGCAGGCGCAGCCGGTCGCCGGCCGCACCTGCGCGGTGTTCGCGGCGCTGGCCGACAAGGACGCCGCCGGGGTGGTGGAGGCACTGGCTGCGCAGGTCGATGCCTGGCACCTGGCCGGCCTGGCCGGCAACCGCGGCCAGAGCGCTGCGCAGTTGCGCGCGCGGTTGGCGGGGACCGCCGCCGCCGCCGCCGAGGCCGGCGGCGCCGAGAGCGTGGCGCAGGCGCTGCAATCGGCGTTGGCGCAGGCGCAGCCGGGCGACCGGGTGCTGGTGTTCGGTTCGTTCCATACCGCCGCCGAGGCCTTGCACTGGCTGCATTCAGCCGGCTGATCCCGCCTCCGCGCGGGCCCACCTTATAATCGGCACGGCACTCCGCCACGCCGCCCCCTCAGCCTTTCCGTGGATACCGTCCTGAAACAGCGATTGATTGGCGCCCTTGTCCTGGTAGCGCTCGCCGTGATCTTCCTGCCGATGCTGGTGAAGGGGCCTGCGCCCGACAGCGGCGTGGCCAATGTGCCGCTGAAGGCGCCCGACGCGCCGGCCGACGGCCAGTTCGAGACCCGCGAGCTGCCGCTGGTGACCCCGGGCGACGCACCCAGTGGCGGGGCGGTGGGCATGGCCAAGGCGCCGGGCGCCGCCGCTGCGCCAGCCGCCGCGCCGGCGCCGGTCAAGGACAACCCCGATGCCGCCGACCTGGCCGATCCGGCCGCGGGCAGCGCCGCGCAACCGTTGCCGCCGAGCACGGCCGCCGGCAACTACGCGGTGAATTTCGGCGCCTACGCCACCGCCGCCGACGCCGATGCGGTGATCGCGCGGCTCAAGCAGGCGCAGCTGCCGGGCTTCCGCGAGCAGGCCACGATCGGCGGGCGCCAGGCCTGGCGGGTGCGGATCGGACCGTATGCCGATCGCGCCCAGGCCGAATCCGTGCGCCTGCAGGCGGTCAAGGTGCGCAACGACGTCAACGCCCAGGTGGTGACCCTGGATGCGGCGCCGAGCAACGCCACCCCGGCCAGCGCTACGCCGGCCGCCGCCAGCAACGTCGCCGCCGTCGCGCCCGCCGCCCCGGCCAAGACCGAGGCGCTGCCGCCGGAGCCGGCCAAGCCGGTCGCCACCACCAAGCCGGCGACGCCGCCGGCGCCCAAGCCGGAACCGGCCAAGCCGGCCGTGCCCAAGCCGGAACCCGCCAAGCCCGTGGCGACCCCGGCCACCACGGCGGCCGCCAAGCCGGCGCCGAGCGTGCCGGCCGCGCCTGCCGCCTCCGGTACCGGCTTCGCCGTGCAGCTGGGCGCGTTCGGCAAGGCCGAGGACGCCAATGCCCTTCGCGACAAGGTGCGCGCGGCCGGCTTCAGCGCCTTTGTCGAGCAGGTGCGCACCGACAAGGGCGCGCTGAACCGGGTGCGGGTCGGCCCGGTCGCCAACCGCGCCGATGCCGAGCAGTTGCGCGCCCAGGTGGCGGCCAAGGTCGGCATCAGCGGTATGGTACGTCCACATCCTTGATCGGGCCGCGGCCCATGGAGTAGCACGATGGTCCACGGAAGGCAGGCGCGACGCGCGATCGGCGCGATGCAGCGGCTCGGCCGCGGGAGGCGCGCATGATCGACATGGTGCTGTTGACGGTGATCCTGGTCTCGGCCCTGCTCGGGGCCCTGCGCGGGTTCGTCGGCATCGTGGTCGGCACGCTGTCCTGGTTCCTGGCCGGCTGGGCCACGTTCCAGTTCGGCGGCAATGCCGGGCAGTGGCTGGCCAACGGATCCCGGCCGAGCATGAGCTACTACCTGGGCGGCTACGCGCTGACCTTCGTGACGGTGATGGCGGTGGTCGCCATCGTCGGCATGGTGATCCGCACCGCGGTGCGCTCGACCGCGCTGTCGGGCACCGACCGCGCGCTCGGCTTCGGCCTGGGTGCGGCGCGTGGCGGCTTCTTCGCCGCGGTGCTGGCGTTCCTGATGAGCTTCACCCCGCTGACCCGCGAGCCGGACTGGCAGCATTCCATGGTGCTGCCGGTGCTCAACCCGGGCGTGGGCTGGATGCGCGCGCAGATACCGGACTGGCACATGCCGCAGATGCCGCAGATGAACCTGTCGCAGATGCCGCAACTGAACGTGTCGCAGATGAATTTGGGCAACTTGCCCGCGGCAGGCGATAATGCCGCGCTGGGCAACGCCCTGCAGGCCAGTGGGCTGCAGGAGATGATGTCCAAGGCCCTGGGACGTCCCGGGGTGCGGTCCGCGCAGCCCGGGGGCGATCCGTCGCAACTGATGCCCGCGAACATCGATCCGGCGCAGGCGCGTCCGGCGCAATTCGACCCGGCACGGGTCGAACCCAACGGCCAGGCACGGCCACCTTCCCAATAGCGGCATCCCCGCCGCGGAGAGCGTTGACATGTGTGGCATCGTCGGAATCGTCGGCAACCAGAACGTGGCCGGGCAACTCTATGACGGCCTGGCCGTGCTGCAGCACCGCGGCCAGGACGCGGCGGGCATCGCCACCGCCGACGGCACCCGCCTGCGCGTGCAGAAGGCCAACGGGCTGGTCCGCGACGTCTTCGACGAGAAGCGCATGGCGGTGCTGGAAGGCCGCGTCGGCATCGCCCATTGCCGCTATCCGACCGCCGGCTCGGAAGGCATGGACGAGGCGCAGCCGTTCTACGTGAATTCGCCGTACGGCATCGCGCTGGCCCACAACGGCAACCTGGTCAATACCGAAGCCCTGCGCCAGCAGGTGTTCGAGGCCGACCGCCGCAACATCAACACCGATTCGGACAGCGAAGTGCTGCTCAACGTGTTCGCCTACGAGCTCGACGCGCAGCGCATGCTGACCCCGGAGGCGGCGATCCGCGCCGTGGCCGGCGTGCACCGCCGCTGCAAGGGCGGCTACGCGGTGGTCAGCGTGGTGCTGGGACTGGGCCTGGTCGCGTTCCGCGACCCGCACGGCATCCGTCCGCTGGTGCTGGGCAAGCGCGAGAGCGTGGAGGGCGACGAGTACATCGTCGCTTCCGAGTCCTCGGCGCTGGACATCCTCGGCTTCACCCGCGTGCGCGACGTGCGCCCCGGCGAAGCGCTGGTGATCACCGGCCGTGGTGAGCTGTTCTCCGAGGTCTGCGCCTCGCCCACCGACCACACTCCGTGCATCTTCGAGTACGTGTACTTCGCGCGGCCGGACTCGATGATCGACAACGTCTCGGTGCACAAGGCGCGCATGCGCATGGGCATGAAGCTGGGCGAGAAGATCCTGCGCCTGCGCCCGGACCACGACATCGACACCATCATTCCGATCCCGGACACCTCGCGCGACGCCGCGCTGGAGATCTCCAACGTGCTCGGGGTGAAGTACCGCGAGGGCTTCGTCAAGAACCGCTACATCGGCCGCACCTTCATCATGCCGGGGCAGGGCGAGCGGGTGAAGTCGGTGCGCCGCAAGCTCAATCCGATCCACCTGGAATTCCGCAACCGCGTGGTGCTGCTGGTCGACGACTCGATCGTGCGCGGCACCACCAGCCGGCAGATCGTGCAGATGGCGCGCGACGCCGGCGCGCGCAAGGTGTACCTGGCCAGCGCCGCGCCGCCGGTGCGCTATCCCAACATCTACGGCATCGACATGCCGGCCGCCGACGAACTGGTCGCGCACGGCCGCAGCGAGCAGGAGATCCAGGAATTCCTCGGCTGCGACTGGCTGATCTACCAGGACCTGGAAGACCTGGAGACCGCGGTGCGCGAGGGCAACCCGGAACTGAAGGCGTTCGACTCCTCGTGCTTCAACGGCCAGTACACCACCGGCATCGAACCCGGCTATTTCGAGCGGATCATGCAGCTGCGCTCGGACGAGGCCAAGCGCAAGCGCCGTGCCTGAGTCCCGCCGCCGCCGCGCCCGGGCGCGGCGCATGCTCGCGCTGGCGGGTCTGGCGGCGCTGTGCGGCGGCTGCACTGCTGACGACGCCACGCGGCCGGTGCAGGCGCTGGACGATCCGCGCCTGCGCGACGGCAGCGTGCCGAGTGCGCAGTTGACCATGCTGCAGCTGTGCATGGCCCCGGACCAGTTGGCGGTGCTGCAGCCGGGCTACCGCGCACCGTTGGCGATCGCCGGCGCGCAGCGCATCGGCGAGGACCTGCTGCTGCTGCGCCTGCGTGCGCAGGGCTCCTCCGACGACGTGCGCGCCGATGCGCCGCAGTGGGGATATGCCGTCGATTGCCGCGACGGCACGTCGCGCCTGCTTGCCGCCGGCATCGGCGTCGACGCCGGCTGGCCGTCGAGCGCACCGCTGGCGAGCATCCCCGAACCGCCCGCGGCCGACCGCCGCAGCGCCTTCGCCCTGGCCTGCGCGCATCGCGTGGACTGCGTGTTCAAGGTGCCCGGCAACCGCTGCGAGCAGGCCCAGCGCACCTGGCTGGAACGGCGCCAGGCGGCAGCGCATCCGCCGGTGGCGCCGTGAACGGCGACCTTTACCAGGCCGCGCGCGCCTGCCTGGACGCCGCCGACCCCGACGAGAAGGTGGCGCTGACCCAGCGCCATGCCGCGGCCTGGCGCGACGGCGCGCTCGCGGTGCCGGCCGCGGCGCCGGCGCCCGAGCCGATCCGCATGCCGGGGCGGCCACCGCGACCGCTGCTGGTGCATCCGCGCGAGCTGCCGCGGCGCGGCCTCGGCAGTGCCGATGGCCGTGCGGCGTTCATCCACGCCATCGCCCACATCGAACTCAACGCCATCGACCTGGCCTGGGACGCGGTCTACCGCTTCCGCGGCCTGCCGCCGGCGTTCTACGCCGACTGGGTGGCGGTGGCGGACGACGAATCGCGCCATTTCGTGCTGCTGCGCGACCGCCTGCGCGCGCTGGGCCATGCCTACGGCGATTTCGCCGCGCACAACGGCCTGTGGGAGATGTGCGAGAAGACCGCCCACGACGGCCTGGCGCGGATGGCGCTGGTGCCGCGCGTGCTGGAGGCGCGCGGCCTAGACGTGACCCCGGGCATGATCGCCAAGCTGCGCGCGCTCGGCGACGACGCCACCGCCGACATCCTGGACATCATCCTGCGCGAGGAAGTGGCGCACGTGGCCGCCGGCTCGCGCTGGTACCGCTGGTACTGCGCGCAGGCCGGGATCGAACCGCGCGCCCGCTTCGCGGCGCTGCTGCGCGAGTACGCCGGCGGCTACCTGCACGGCCCGTTCAACCTGCAGGCGCGCCTGCTGGCCGGGTTCGACGAGGACGAATTGCTGGCGCTGCAGCAGCAGGCCGGCTGAGGCGGCGTCCTCCCGCGGCATGGCGCCCGGGTCGCGTCAACGCGCAGGCGGCGGCATGAACGCCCTTGCGTGCGTTCTGTGACGCCTATCTCCGAGCGGAGACCCCGCTGCATTTGTTGCTTGCGCTGAACGGTGGCTGAGCGGCTAATCGAACTCCCCCGCGCGGCCTCCCCCGTCTCCGGCCGCGCGCGGGGCGACGTTCGTCCCTACTCACCACCCAGGAGTCCGACATGAAGTCGATGTGCAGCCTTACCGCGATGCTTGCCCTGTGTGTCGCCGGTTCCGCCTCCGCAGCCGGAACGCCCCTGTTCCAGAGCAGCCAGTACGTCTCCAAATCCATCGCCGGCGAGCCGGCGCTGAGCCGCCTGCTGGCCAATCCCGCCACCGGCGCGGTGCAGCGGGTCGGCGTGAACGCCGCCGCGGTCACCGCCGGACAGAAGCAACTCGAGCTGGACCTGCTGGGCCAGCGCATCACCGCCACGCAATTGAAGACCGAGCAATTGGAAGGCGGCAACAGCATCTGGTACGGCAATCTCGGCAATGCCGCGGTGGCGCGGACCCGTGCGCTGTCCGGCCTGGATCCGCTGAACTCGGCGATCCTGGTGCGCAGCGGCGACACCATCACCGGCAGCATCCGCAGCAACGGCACCCTGTTCCACCTGCGTCCGATCGCCGGTGGCGGTCATGTGCTGGTGGAAGTCGACGAACGGCGCATGCCGGCCGAGCATCCGGCCGACTACGCGCTGCTGCCGACGGTGCAGATGCCGCAGTCGGTGATCGACGAACGCGTGACCGCCGCCGGTGCCTCGTCGGGGTCGCCCGCGACCATCCGCGTGCTGGTGGTGGCGACCAACAAGGCGGTGACCAGCTACGGCGGCAACATGCAGTCGCTGGTGCAGCTGGCGGTGGCCGAGTCCAACCAGGGCTACACCAACAGCAACGTCGGCATCACCATGCAGCTGGCCGGCTACGAGACCACCAACTACACCGAGTCGGGCGACTTCAACACCGACCTGACCCGTTTCCGCGGCACCAGCGACGGCTACATGGACAGCATCCATACCTCGCGCAACAGCACCGCGGCCGACGTCGGCGTGCTGATCATCGACAACTCCGCCTATTGCGGCCTCGCCTCGGGCATCGGTTCCACCGCCGCCACCGCGTTCGCGGCGGTGTACTGGGATTGCGCCACCGGCTACTACAGCTTCGCCCACGAGATCGGCCACCTGCAGAGCGCGCGCCACGACGTGGCCACCGACTCCAGCACCTCGCCGTACGCCTATGGCCACGGCTATCGCTACGGCAACAGCTGGCGCACGATCATGGCCTACAACTGCACCAGCAGCTGCCCGCGGCTGAACTACTGGTCCAACCCGAACGTGTCCTACAACGGCGTGCCGATGGGCAATGCCAGCACCGCCGACAACCAGCGCGTGCTGGTCAACACCAAGGCGACGGTGGCCGGGTTCCGCTGAGCCGGCGCGCGCGTGGCGCAGGCTGCCTGCCTGCGCCACGTGCGGCGAAGACGGCCGGAGCGGGCGCGGCGGCGCCCGCTTCGGCTATGCTGGGAAGCGGCGCCGGCACGGCCGGTGGCGACCGACTTCCTGGGAACGACGATGTTCAAGCGCATGCGACTGCCGGCCGCGCTGCTGCTGGCGATGCTGAGCGCGGGCTGCGGCCCCGCCCCCGATCGGCAGACCGATACGCCGTCGCCGACCGCCAAGACCGAGGCGCCACGGGCGACCCCGCCGGCCGCACCGGCCGACACCTTCGACGGGAACCGCGCGATGGACGTGTTGCAGGCGCGCCTGTCGGCCGATCATGCCTATCCCGATCTGCAGTGCCTGGGCTACGCCGTCGAGGACGGCGAGGGCGCCGCCTCCCCGGCAGCGTCTGCAGCGGCCGCACCCGAGGCCGCCGCGCCGGCGGCGATCGAGATCGCCGTACGCGAGAAGCACGGCGACGGCTGCCCGGGCGACCCGCAGACCGAGCCGGTCCGCGACCGCTTCCGTGTCGAGCGCTCCGGTGCGATCCAGTGGTACGACGTGGTCGACGGCGATTTCGTCGAATACGCGCAATGGCGGCAGCAGCAAGCCGGTGGCGGCTTGCCCTGACAGGCGGATTTTCGCACCGCGCCGCGTGCGTGGTCGCGGCGCTGCGCGGCCAGGAAACGCGGGTGGAGGACGGTGGCCTGGATGTGGGCGGTGTCGACGTCGCGGCCCGGATCGTCAGGCCTGATTGCGGACTGCCATGAGGTGGGCGGAGACGACCCGGTGTACTGGGATGCCGTCATCGGCGGCCCTGCGGAATCCGGGGCCGAAGCGCTATTCGGCGCCGTCCTGCAGCCGCGCCGCGTTCTCAGGGAAATGCGTTGCCGCGAAGTGCCGGGTGCGCATCGCCGGGCTGCCCGCGGCCGCGCCGGACGCTGGCGCTAGGCTGTATCGACATTC